>DBLW01000199.1 GCA_002298075.1 Bacteroidales bacterium UBA714
TATTCGAGTGCGCGCACGAAGTCCATGTCTATGAACATTGCCTCATCATCTCCGTTGTCTTTCAGCCTGAGCTGGTCCTGGAACCTCTCATACTGGTCGATAGGATCATTAAGCTCGCTATATGCGTTCGCAAGTTCCTTTCCGCAAACGAAAAGCTCGAACCTTTCAGTAAGGTCGGGATTGCTGCGGTGACGCTTGGTCAGAGGTGACATCTCGACAGGGTAGTCAGTGATGAAGGTTGGCTGCACAAGCTTGTCCTCGCAGTATTCTCCGAAGATGGCATCAATGAGCTTGCCCTTGCCGAATGAAGGGTCTGTCTCCACATGCAGTTTCTTGCATGTCTCGCGGAGCTGGTCTTCATCCATTCCTGTTATATCCACTCCTGCATACTCCTTGATGGCCTCCAGCATAGGAAGTCTCCTGAACGGCGGCTTGAAGTCAACGATATTTTCTCCAATCTGAACCTGTGTCTGTCCGTGCAGCTTGACAGCTATCTTTTCCAGCATCTTCTCCACAAACTCCATCATCCAGATGTAGTCCTTGTAGGCCACATAAATTTCCATGCAGGTGAACTCGGGATTGTGGGTCTTGTCCATTCCTTCGTTGCGGAAGTCCTTGGCGAACTCATATACTCCGTGATATCCTCCCACGATAAGCCTCTTGAGGTAAAGCTCATTGGCGATTCTCAGATAAAGAGGAATGTCGAGGGCATTGTGATGCGTGATGAAAGGCCTTGCAGTTGCTCCTCCCGGGATTGACTGGAGGATAGGGGTCTCGACCTCAAGACATCCTGCCTCGTTGAAATATTCGCGCATGGTGGCAACAATCTGGCTTCTCTTGATGAAAGTGTCGCGAACCTGCGGATTGACGATGAGGTCAACATATCTTTGCCTGTATTTGAGCTCAGGGTCAGAGAATGCGTCGAACACTTCGCCGTCCTTTTCCTTGACGATAGGAAGTACCCTAAGGGATTTGCTCAGAAGCGTCAGTTCCTTTGCGTGCACTGAAAGCTGGCCTGTCTTGGTGATGAATGCGAAACCTTTGATTCCGATTATGTCTCCGATGTCAAGAAGCTTCTTGAAAACCGTGTTGTACATGGTCTTGTCCTCGCCCGGACATATCTCGTCACGGTTGATATAGACCTGTATGCGTCCGGTCTCATCCTGGATTTCACCGAATGAGGCCGCTCCCATTATGCGCCTTGACATGATACGGCCGGCAATGACAACTTCCTGGAAATTTTCTTTCTCAGGGTCATATTCTTCCTTTATCTGCCTGGCAGATGTGTTAACGGGGTAAAGTGCTGCCGGGTAAGGCTCGATGCCGAGCTCCCTTAGCTTTGTGAGCGATTCTCTTCTGAACTGCTCCTGCTCGTTGAGGTCCGTAATGCTCATGATTATATGTTTTTGTATGTTTTATATTCAAGCAAACTGCAAATTTAACATAAATAAATTTAGGATGTTTATGATTTTTCAAAAATGCTTTGCTTAAATCTCCTTTTTACTGTGCCGGCAGTATGTTCCGGCAAAAGGAAATGAACATGGACGCGCCTGATATAATGAAAAACCATTTCGGAAATTAAAACAAAAACACTATCTTTGTATGCTATGCCTGTAGAAAAGAAATGGATAAAACGCGAAAATGCTGATGCTGAGACTGTCAGCCGGCTTTCTTCTGAACTTGGAATAGACCCCGTGCTTGCGGAACTCCTTGTCCAGAGAGGCGTCCATACGTTCTCTCAGGCGAGGTCTTTCTTCCGCCCCGATCTGGCGGACCTTCATGACCCTTTCCTCATGAAAGACATGGACAAGGCTGTGGATAGAGTGCACCGTGCCATAGTCGGCAATGAGAAGATTCTTGTCTATGGAGACTATGACGTGGACGGCACGACAGCCGTATCGCTTGTATATTCATTCCTTGCGAGACTTACTGACAGGATTGATTTCTATATCCCTGAAAGATATGATGAAGGATACGGGGTGTCCTATAAGGGGATTGACTGGGCTGCGGAGAATGGTTTCGGCCTTATAATAACCCTTGACTGTGGCATAAAGGCCAATGAAAAGGTCGATTATGCGAAAGGCAAGGGCATAGACATGATAATCTGCGACCATCATCTTCCGGAAAATGACATACCGGATGCGGTGGCGGTCCTGGACCCGAAGAGGGAAGACTGCGGCTATCCTTTCGACGACTTGTCGGGATGCGGTGTGGGCTTCAAGCTTGTCCAGGCCTATTCACAGATGTACGGCATACCTTTCGAATCTCTCGTCCCGCTGCTTGACCTGCTTGTGGTGAGCATAGCCTCAGACCTTGTCTCCGTGACGGGGGAGAATCGCATACTTGCCCATTATGGCTTGAAACAGCTCAATGGAGAGCCTCGTGAGGGACTTCTTGCCATGATTCAGCTTTCAGGGCTTGAGCCGACGCATATCACGATTGACGACATTGTATTCAAGATAGGCCCGCGTATCAATGCTGCAGGAAGAATGGAATCCGGAAGGATGGCTGTAGAGCTGCTTACGGCGTCTGATGCACAGACGGCTTTCAGAATCGGCACAGAAATCAATGAGCACAACAACGAAAGGAAAAGCATTGACAGGAGGATTACCCAGGAGGCCCTGGACATGGTCAGGACGGGGAAGTGCCTTTCGGGCGGCAATGCTACAATTGTATATAATCCCCATTGGCACAAAGGAGTAGTCGGCATAGTAGCCTCCAGGCTTGTTGAGGCGTTCTACAGGCCTACTATTGTTTTCACCCGTTCGCACGGCGGACTTGTGACCGGGTCTGCGAGGAGCGTCCACGGGTTTGACCTTTACGATGCCATAGAGAGCTGTTCAGACCTGCTGGAGAATTTCGGCGGCCACCTCTATGCAGCCGGTCTAACATTGAAGGAAGAGAACCTTACGGCTTTCTGCGAGAGGATAGAACTGTTCATTTCGGGAAGAATCATTCCGGAGATGCAGACCCCGGTAGTAGATGTTGACGCAATGCTTAACTTCTCCCAGATTACCCCCAAGTTCTTGCGCATATTGAAGCAGTTCCAGCCTTTCGGGCCAGGAAACGGCGCACCTGTATTCCTTACCGAGAATGTTTATGACAACGGGAACGGACGTAAAGTCGGTGCAGAGGGCGGGCATCTCAAGCTCGAACTGATACAGGAATCACATCCTTATCACCATATTTCGGCCATTGCATTCAATATGGCCGGTTTTTTCGACCATATTAAGGCAGGAAACCCTATAGACGTATGCTATTCAATCGTAGAGAACTATTACCGTGGCACTGCGAACACACAGCTCAGGGTCAAGGACATGCGTGAAAGGGATGAAATGATTTGATTTCTCCGGCGATTCTTTCCGCTATTTCATCTACGCTTTTCCCGTCCGTATCGATTATGATATGGGCGCTTTTCATATATGCCGGGACGCGCTTTTCAAGCATTAGGGAAATCTGCCGCATCATGGCCTCCTTGCCTTGTTCTGCCGCTTTTGCAAGCAGTGGCCTTTTTGACGGGGCATCTTTGGACAGGTTTGCTGCAAGAGATGTGACAGATGCTTTCAGATAGATGCAAATCGTGTTCTCATGCACAATCTTTGCGCACTTGCCGGATGTTACGGTTCCGCCTCCGAGCGCAAGAACAAGCTCAGGTGCGCCTGTGCAGCCAAGCCCTTTTGACACCAAGTCATTCAATGCCAGCGCTTCCTTTCCCCTGAAATATGATTCGCCCTTTGACGAGAAAATCCTGCTGACAGACTCTCCCTCAGCATCTTCGATATGTGTGTCAAGGTCCATAAAAGGACAGCAGAGCAGTGCCGCGAGTCTTTGCCCGACACTGCTCTTGCCGCATCCCATAAATCCTGTGAGACTTATCGTCATGATTGCCTCCTATGTCTAAAACAAAGTAGGCTGGTCATCATCTTCTCCTGTATCAGACGGGTCCTCTACACCGGTATTGTCGATTTCTCCGGCCTGGTTGTCCGCCTCCGGCATCAATGTATCCTCCTCTTCTTCCTCTACGGGCAGAGGCTCGATGAACCGTACCTCCTTAAGCTCATATTGGCTGACCTTCTTGCCTTTGGCCTGGAGGCCTTTCTTGCCGATGAACTCCTCCGCGTCTATCTTCTCCGCTTCCCTGTGCTCGTGCTTTCCTCCGAAGACGGCCTCAATCTGAGGGCGCCTGTCCTCGCTGAGAGCCACGAGATATGAGCCCTTGGCATCTGAGATGAAACTTTGAAGATTGTTGTCGCTGACATCGAAAGAGAATCGCTTGACATAGAACGCCTCTACAGCCTTGTCATAGTAAAGGGCCGTGTAGGTCTTGTTCAGGTCAAGCTTGACTATTTTCAGCAGTTCACCCTGGTACCTGTTGCTCAGGTCAGCGGAAGTCGTATAATATGTTCCATCCTTGAATATGGCAAGGATGTGGTCTCCCGTGTTGAACTGCCCGAGATGTACTCCGCGCCCGTCCTCGTTGAGCCTCTGGATGTCCCAGTCGAACCATATGTCCTTTCCGCCGATTGTGGATACTCCCTTTGATTTGAGGCTGATTTTCTGAATCGGGTTCTTTGATACAAGGTTTCCCCTGGATGTCCTTCCCTTTATGGCAAGCTGTGAAAAGTCATACTCGTCTATCAGCTTCTTGAGCTTCGGACGCGGCCTGAGGTATATTTTGACCGTCTCAGCCTCACCGTTATGATTGACGGTGAACCAAAGTATCTGGGAACCCGGAGTTCCCATTGTCATGTCATATTCCTTGTCCCTCGTCACACTTGTCACGGCAAAACGCTTGGCATAGCTTACAGCAGTCTTTCCTTCCCTGTATATGACATTATAAATTGTCCTCTGGTCATTCCTGTCGAACAGGCCTACATAAAGGATGTCCTGGCCGAAGAACGCCTTTTCGCTTACTTTGGTCACGACATATTTTCCGTCCTTGTGCATCACGATGATTTCGGACAGGTCCGAACAGTCGCATATGAATTCTGCATTGTCCTCTTTCTTCAGGGCTATGCCGACGAAGCCTTCCGCCTTGTTGGCATATAGCTTGGCATTGTTGCTCACTACCTTTGTCGCGGTGATGGACTCGAATCCGGTAAGCTCTGTCTTTCTCGGATACTGTTTGCCGTATTTTTTCTTGAGGCTGCTGAAATAGCTTATGGTGAATTCAGTAAGGTAGTCAAGATGATTCTGCACCTCGTCCATCTCGTCCTCTATGCCCCTGAGCTTTTCCTCAACAGCCTTTGTGTCGAACTTGGATATTTTGCGTACCGGCTTTTCTACAAGTTTTCCGATATCCTCCATAGTGATCGGGCGCTTGAGCAGGCTCTGATATCCGAGCATGGCGCTGAACACTTCCTGTAGCTGGTCGTCCCAGCTTTTGGCATCTCCTTCAAGGATTTTATAAACCTTGTTTTCGAAGAATATCTTTTCAAGAGAGCTGTAGTGCCAGTCGTTCTCAAGTTCGTCAAGCCTTATCTTCAGTTCAAGCCCCAGGAGCGACATCGTGTGCTCAGTGCTGTATTTCAGAATATCCCCGACATTAAGGAACTGAGGCTTGTGGTCCACGATTACGCAGGCGTTCGGAGAAATTGAAACCTCGCAGTCGGTGAACGCATACAGGGCGTCAATGGTCTTGTCCGGTGACACGTCGTTAGGCAGATGAATCAGGATATTGGCCTTGTCTGTGGTCAGGTCGTCTATCTTCTTGATTTTAATCTTGCCTTTTTCTTTTGCCTTGAGAATGGAATCAATGATGATATGAGTGGTCTTTCCATAAGGAATCTCAGTGATGGCAAGTGTGTTCTTGTCTATCTTTGAGATTTTTGCACGCACCTTGACAGCTCCTCCCCTCTGGCCCTTCATGTATTTGGAGCAGTCCGCGAATCCTCCGG
>DBLW01000057.1 GCA_002298075.1 Bacteroidales bacterium UBA714
CTGACTCCTGCAATAGGTGCCAGCCCTAATTTTTCAATCGCTCAAAAAAAGTTTAGCGGACAGTAATATTATTCATTAATTAATGAATGGCAGTCGCAGATTGTTGGTCAAAAATGGTATAAACTGAACTGTGTGAAGTTATTTTCTCGGAGCTGTTTTGGAATGATGAAACTTCCTTGACAGCTTCGGGAATTATCAATTCCGTCAAAGTACTCCAAATTAAAATGGGCATGTTTTGATTAAAGGACTCAACTATTAACTTGTTGTGAATTGTTTTCAAATTTGTTTTCTTTGACCGTCCGCCAGATACGAAAAAAGAGAGGAAGGCTGCTTCCGATTTCCGCAAGCAGTTGGTGACGGACGGGTTCGTGATGTTCCGGTTCTCAATCTACATGTGGCATTGTCCGAGTGCGGAGAATGCCCAAGTGCATATCAAGCGCGTGAAATAGTTTCTTCCTCCGCTCGGCCAGGTCGGCATTTTGACCGTGACGGACAAATAATTCGGAACTATGGAACTGTTTACGGAGAAAAAGGAACGCAAGCCCCCGACGGAATATGTCCAGCTGGAGCTGTTCTGAAAACAGGACATAGACAAACACTGAGACCATTTCATGGAGTTTATGATTTTGTCGTAATGTAATTCGTTTGTTTTCAATTGATTATGGTTATGCGATTCCCCGGGATAGGGAATCGCATAATGGCATTGGTTGATTGTCAGGTACTTGTGTTTGCCGTGAAAATTGCTTTGGCGTTATCTGACCGGCAACCATAAAGACTCTACCTGACAAGCACCACAACCCCGGCCGTGGCCCAGACGCCAGGCATGTAGATGCCGCCGAAATCGCAGTAGCGGGTGTCGGTGGCGTTGTTTATGTCGATGTAAAGTTGCAGTTTCCGGAAATCGCAGCTCAGGCGCATGTCGAGCAGGAAATACGGGGCGAAATCTTTCTGGGTCACTATCATGACGCCGTTTTCGTCACGTATCGGCTGATTGTCTTCCCCGAACTCATATTCATTATATGAGCCGAACCTGTCATAGACAGAGCCTGTCACAACGAAATTTATCCTGCGCAGGAAAGCGAAATGGGCGCTCAGGGCGGCTTTGTGACGCATGTAGTCCTGTACGGAGGAAATCTTCATTTCGCTTTCCATGCTGCTGTCGATGAAGCCGTATGAGGCCTTTATCCGGCGAATGAATCCGGTCTCGCGGAAATATTCTCCGCTCAGTTCAACTCCTGCAACGTGCATTCTGGACTGCTGCTCGCTGTGCCATACGCTTGTGTAATGCTTGTCTCCTACCGTGAGCTCATCGCGCCACACCCATGCTATCAGGTCGCGGTTGTCCCTGAAATATGCATGTGCGCCTGTCCTCCAGCTGCCGCGCTTCCAAGAGAAATCGAGGCTGTAGGTAATTGCCTTTTCCGGCACAAGGTCAAGATTGTTTATCTGGGCCTTGGATGTATAATACAGGTCGGTGAAGGTGGGTAGTCTCATGGATTGTCCGGCCGATGCCTTGATGCTTATCCCGTCAGCCGGGTAGCAGCCGACGGCCGCACTCCAGAGAGCCGCTGTCCCGTAAGGCGTGAAGCTTGCGCCGCCGGTCGCGGAAATGTCGAACATGTCCCAGCGTTTGGCATGCCTGAGATAGGCGTTGACGGTGTTGCGTGATTTTGCGCATTTGTATTTCCCGTCTTCTCCTGCCGGGGAGGGGAGAGGGTCGCCGAGATTGGACGAGAATATGTGATTGTATGTCCAGTCCGTTCCGATTGTCGTAATGCCGGCTGCCCATGATATGTTTGCGCGTACCTCAGCACCTGCGTTGTCGGTGTTGTGCCAGTTTGACGGCGTGCCCCGTGTCCAGTCATACCTGTCGAAATTCTTCCTGTATGACACTGAGGCGGCAAGTCCCCATATGCCGAATCCGGCTGACCAGCGCAATGAGGCGAGAAATGTGGATGTCTCCTCATATTGGTCGGGATTATATGCGGCATAGAAACCGTTGGAGCCGAAGGCCCTTTTCTGCGCCCCTGCCTGGAAATCGAAATGTCCGCTTGCTGATGTTCCTCCCTGAACCCGGACGAATGCGTTATAGTTCCGGTAGTCGGTGTTGTAACGGTATCCGTCGCTGTTCCTGTAGGATGCGGATGCAAACACGTTTGCGTTGTCCGCAGTGTATGCTCCCGACAGTCCTGCGTACATGTAGCCGAATTGGCCTGCCGATATTTCGGATCTGAGATACTTGGGGAACAGCCCGGCCGTACTGATGTTGACGGCTCCGCTCAATGCACCTGCTCCGGGAATCCCGTCCACAAGTGAGATTCCTGACACCGATTCGATGTCAATCGGCAGTGAGTGGCTCTGGTGGCCTGTCCTTGCGTCTGTGAAATTGATGCCGTTGAGCAGCACCATTGTCTGGTCAAAGTTTCCTCCCCGCACTTCCATGTCCGCCTGGGCTCCTTTTCCTCCTCTTTCCCTGATGTCAACGGACGGAAGCAGGCGCAGGGCAGATTCGTATGTCTGCAGGGGCGCCGCGGCTTCCCGCGACCTGTTGTAAAGAGGTGTCTGCGGCAGAGGACTCCTGGTCGTCACCGGTGGAGATGACGTGACCACGGATTCCTTCAGGGCTGTAGAGCGGGTTGAGTCGATGTGTACAGACCCTTTCTTGTCCGCTCCAGTGAGCACCGCAGAGGAAATCATGGACATGGCAACGGAAAGGACGCAGATTTTGATCTCGCGGTGCATTGAAGCGAAGGCTGACCAGCCTTTGCGGTTCCACCGTGAGAAGTGGATGATTCCACGTCTTTTCATTGTCATTCTGTTCATGAAATGATGGTTTTGGTTAAACAAAAAATACGCGTCTTCCTTTCGGAAAAACGCGCAAATATAGACGTTTGATTCAGAACTGCAATCACAGGATGTATCCGATTTCCTTGAATCCGAATTCTGAGATTGTTCCATCTTCCTCTTCCACAACGAGTTGTCCGACATCGGTGACTCCTGTTATTTTTCCGCGGAAAATCCTTGCTGAGTCTCCGGTTTCTGTCAGAATGCCCATCGGTCCTTCATGGTGTCCGGCAGGTGTGGCCCGGTAGTCGCGGAATCTGTGGTTTTCATTTATTCTCCACAGTTGTGCAAGATAAAGGAGATGGAGTTTTCCCAGTCCTCCGCTGATGTGAAGGTAGCGGTTCATATAGCCTTTGAATATGTCCATGAACTCCTGAAGCGCCTCCCTGATGTCCAGTTCTTCTGGTGCTGTCGCGCTGTCACGGGCTGTTTCAATGGCCATTGAGGTGGGATTGCCTGTGTCGCGGGAGAATTCCGTCTGGTTCACGTTTATGCCTATTCCGACTATGCTCCATGCTATGCGTCCTGCCTGAATGGAGTTTTCTATGAGCATGCCGCAGATTTTCCTGTCATTGACATATATGTCATTGGGCCATTTGATTTTCGCCTTGATGGAATGGGCCGCAAGGAAATCAACGACTGAAAGGGCAGCCATTTCGTTTATTGAGAACTGGTCATATGCCTGGAAATGGGGACCTGTAAGGTCGTCGAATTTCAGGGCAATGCTGAAAAGAAGGTTTTTCCCTCGTGCGCTATGCCATTTGTTTCCTCTCTGTCCTTTACCTGCCGTCTGCTCCAAGGCAGCTGTGACTGACAAATTGTCAATGTCACAAATGTGCCTTCTGAGTTCGTCATTGGTCGAATCTGTGCTGTCGAGCCATATAATGTCATGCTTCTTTGTCATGGTGCGGTTTTTGATTATATGCTTGCGCCTTGGGCAAACTTGCTTGCGCTTCGGCAAACTTACAAGCAGGCTTGACGTTTTGCTCTCAGCTTTTGGCTATATTTGTGCTTGCGCACATATATACGCCCGTGCTTCGGCAAACTTACAAGCAAGCTGACGTTTTGCTCTCAGCTTTTGGCTATATTTGCAAACTTTTTACAAAAATAACTATATTTCGACAATGGACAACAAAGAACTTAAGGTCATTGCGGATGCGATGCTCGAAAAGAAAGGACAGGATGTGGTATCACTTGACCTGAAGCAAATCGGAACGGCTATCTCAGACTATTTCATAGTATGCAACGCGGACTCGACAACCAATGTGTCGGCCATAGCTGACAACGTGGAAGACAGGATGCGTGAAAAATGCGGCAGAAAAGTCATCCGTACACAGGGCAAGGACAACGCCTTCTGGGTGATACTTGATTATGGAGACATCGTGGTTCACGTGTTCCAGACTCCTTACAGGTCATTCTACAGGCTTGAAGACCTTTGGGCTGACGCTGACAGGGTCGCCTATGAGGATTAGCAGCTACTAAGAAACTTATCATGGCAGGAAAGAATTTAAGAGGAAAAAGGCCGGTCAAGCTGTCTTTCGGCGTGTCCTGGCTATATGTCATATTGTTCATAGGCATAGGATGGATGTTCTTCAACCAGGGATGGGCGAATCCTCAGAAGGAAGAATGGGCCGATGTCACGAAGCAATGGCTTGACGGTGACATAAAGGAAGTCACTTTCGTCAGGAACGAGTATGAGGGAATGGTGACCATAAAGCCGGACAGGCTTGAGAAATATGTGTCTGCTTTCGGAGGGAATGTTCCGAAAAAGTCTCCGCATTTCGTGTTCCTTGTCTCCGGGCATTTCAATGCAGAGGAGATGTTCGGCGAACTGAACGCCCAGCTTCCGGAGGGTGAGCAGGTGAAAGTGGTGATAGAAAATCATGAAAGCCTGTGGGGAATGCTCCAGTGGCTCGTTTTCCCGGCTCTGCTGCTTTTCATGTGGTTCTTCATGTTCAGAGGAATGAACCGCAACCTTGGAGGCGGTGCCCCCGGAGGTCCCGGAGGAATTTTCAGTGTAGGCAAATCTACCGGAAAGCTTGCCGAAAAAGACAGCATGAAGGTTACATTCAAGGATGTGGCAGGCTTGTATGGAGCGAAAGAGGAAGTGATGGAAATCGTGGATTTCCTGAAGAATCCTTCAAAATATACGGCTTTGGGCGGCAAGATTCCGAAAGGAGCCCTTCTTGTGGGGCCTCCGGGAACAGGTAAGACACTTCTTGCCAAGGCTGTGGCAGGTGAGGCCAATGTGCCGTTCTTCTCAATATCAGGCTCGGACTTCGTGGAGATGTTCGTCGGTGTGGGAGCGTCACGTGTGCGTGACTTGTTCAGGCAGGCCAAGGAGAAGGCCCCGTGCATAGTCTTCATAGATGAGATTGACGCGGTCGGACGTGCCCGCAGCAAGAATGCCGGTTTCTCGTCAAATGACGAGCGTGAGAATACCCTTAACCAGCTCCTTACGGAAATGGACGGCTTCGATTCAAATTCCGGGGTCATCATACTTGCAGCCACCAACAGGGCGGATATTTTGGACAAGGCGCTTTTGAGGGCAGGACGTTTCGACAGGCAGATACATGTGGAACTTCCTGACCTTAAGGAGAGGGAAGAGATTTTCAAGGTGCATCTCCGCGGTCTCAAGCTGGCTGATGACTTTGATCTTGAGTTCCTTGCCAAGCATACTCCGGGCTTTTCCGGCGCTGACATAGCGAATGTCTGCAATGAGGCTGCGCTTACTGCGGCAAGGCATGACAAGGGCTCGATTGACAAACAGGATTTCCTTGATGCCGTTGACAGGATAATCGGAGGCCTTGAGAGAAAATCCAAGATAATAACTCCGGCCGAGAAGAGCTCGATTGCACATCATGAGGCCGGCCATGCCACAGTAAGCTGGCTTCTTCCGCATGCGAATCCTCTTTTCAAGGTGACGATAGTCCCTCGCGGACAGGCTCTCGGAGCGGCGTGGTATCTTCCAGAGGAGAGACAGCTGGTTACCAAGGAACAGATGGTTGATGAGATGTGCGCCCTTATCGGCGGACGTGTGGCTGAGGAGATTGTTAACGGCCAGCCTTCTACAGGAGCCTTGAACGATCTTGAGAGGCTGACCAAGATGGCATACGGCATGGTCACTTATTACGGTATGAGTGAAAAGGTCGGAAACCTGTCTTTCTATGACTCTACAGGTGCGCGCGGGTATGACCTCACCAAGCCTTACAGCGAGAAGACTGCAGAGCTGATAGACAGGGAAGTAAAGGAACTTGTGGAGTCCATACACGACAGGACCATGAAGATTCTTACTGACAATCGTGACGGTTTTATGGAGCTTGCGGCTCTTTTATCGGAGAAAGAAGTTATCTTTGCAGACGATCTCGAAAGGATATTCGGCCCGAGGGCTGGTGCCGGACCTGACGGGAAACCGAGTGAAGAGAAAGATAACTTATGAATAATTTTGCGAAAAGAACGGTTTCCGGCATCGGATTCCTTGCAATAATGTTGGCAGCATTACTGACGAACCAATATGTGTTCGGAGCGGTGATGCTGCTTGCTCTTGTGATAATGATGAAGGAGTTTCTCTGCATGACCTGCGGGACGGAGTACAAGTTCTCACAAGTCCTTACAATCTTTGCAGGAGCCACATTGTTCTCATTGATATTCCTTTACAGGGCTTTCAATATTCCCGGCAGGCTTGTCATTCTTGCCTTTGTTCCTGTGTTCATCCTTATGATTAATTCGCTTTATGTGAAGGACAAGACGCGTTTTGACAAGTTCTCCAACCTGTATGCCTCACTGCTTTACATAGCGGTGCCATGGTCGGTGCAGAATTTTGCCGTTTTCAATGCGGCGGGGGACTTCAACGGGATATATCTTCTGAGTTTCTTTGCCGTGATATGGGGCTCGGACATAGGAGCATACGTTTTCGGGATTACCTTGGGGCAGAAATACGGACGGAAACTCTTCCCGTCCATCTCTCCGAAGAAATCGTGGGTCGGATTCTGGGGCGGAATGCTTACGGCAGTGCTTGTGGCAATAGTGCTCAACCTTGTGGGCATATTCAAGCTGAGCCTTATGCACTGCATAACAATGGCTGTCCTGCTTGATGTTGCCGGTGTGTATGGAGACCTTATCGAATCACAGTGGAAAAGGCATTATAATGTGAAGGATTCCGGCAACTCGATACCGGGGCACGGAGGTTTGCTGGACCGTTTCGACAGTGCGCTGATTGCCATCCCGATTGGAATAATCTATCTTGTGACATGGGATGCCTTGCTCTTGTAGGGAATTGTTTGGCCATTTGCCTTTTTTTGCCTACTTTTGCAGCCGCTTATGTGTGTCGTGACACGCACAGGCGGCTGACATTTTTTTAACACGGACAGAGATGATTATACATAAGGACTGCTATAAGACGATATTGCTGATATGGGCTATATGTGCTCCGTTGGCATACTGTATCATGAAATTCATCCCATGGTCTTTCGTCTCATATCCTCTTGCTGCGGCTCCTATGTTTCTGATGGGTTTCTCGCTTTTCTTTTTCCGTGTTCCCTCACGTGCGGCGGTGCCAGGCGATAATGTTGTGACATCCGTGGCTGACGGGAAGGTCGTAGTCGTGGAAAAGGTATATGAACCAGAGTTCGTGAAAGGGGAGTGCCTGCAGGTGTCGGTCTATATGGACTTTTTCAATGTCCATGTGAATTTTTGGCCGCTTGACGGCGAGGTCGCATATTACAAGTATCATCCGGGACTCTTCAAACTCGCTTTCCTGCCGAAAGCTTCCGAATTGAATGAGCATTCAGCAATAGGAATGACCACCCCGTATGGAGACGTCTTCTTCAAGCAGCTCGCCGGAACTTTCGCACGCAGGATAATCAGCTATGCGGATCCTGGTGCGCCTGCCTTTAAAGGTGAACAGTGCGGCATAATAAAATTCGGGTCACGCATTGATATGTACCTGCCTCTTGATGCGGACATCAAGGTCCGGATAGGGGATTATGTCAAGGCGTGCGAGTCCGTGATTGCGGAACTCAAATGACAGATTATGGAAGAACAGCTAATATACATCATCATGCTTGCCTCTTTGGGGGTGTCGGGCTTGTGCTCGGTGCTTGAGGCGACACTTCTTTCAACCCCTTTGTCTTATATTACGGGACTTGAGGAGCAGGGCGTGAAAGGGGCCTTGAGGCTTAAGAAACTCAAACAGAACTCGGACCGTCCAATTTCAGCGATTCTTTGCCTGAATACAATAGCCAACACCATCGGAGCCTCAATCGTGGGCTCTCTTGTGTATGAGGTGTACGGAGACGCGCTTGTCGGAATCTTCTCAACGGTCTTTACGCTGTTGATTCTGATATTTTCCGAAATTATCCCCAAGACCATCGGCTCGAGCTATTGGAGGTCATTGGCCATTCCGGCTTCGGTTATAATCAATGGGATGATATTCATTACATTCCCGCTCGTATGGACTTTGGAGCATCTCACAAGGCTCATCTCATCAAGGTCAAACCAGGTGAGCGTAAGCCGTGAGGACATCTCGGCCATGGTGAGTGTTGCTACAGAAGAGGATGTGATAGAGAAGCAGGAGAAGAAGATGATTCAGAATCTTCTCAAGCTTGACGAAATCACTGCTCATGAAATCATGACTCCGAGCGTAGTCGTGGAGATGGCCGAGGGGAATATGACCATCAGGGAATTTTATGATTCCGAAAACACGCACTCGAGGATTCCTATATATGACGAGGAGAACAGTGACTATGTGATCGGTTATGTTCTCCGTCAGACAGTGCTGGAGAAGATGGCTGAGGACCGTTTTGATACTACTTTGCGCGAAATATCCCGTCCTATCCTGACTTTCCCGGAGACTGAGCCTGTCGGGAACATCTGGGAAAGGCTTCTTGAGAAGAAAGAGCACATTTCCGTGATAATTGACGAGTACGGTACATTCCGCGGGCTTGTGTCCATGGAGGATGTAATCGAGACCATGCTCGGACAGGAAATCGTCGATGAGACCGACGAGGTCGTTGACATGCAGGAGTATGCCAAGGAGCAGTGGGAGAAAGCTCAGAAAGACATGGTAAAGGCAGAGTAGCCTTTGCTGCCGGATCGGGGCGGCATG
>DBLW01000014.1 GCA_002298075.1 Bacteroidales bacterium UBA714
CAGACAGGCGCCATGCAGCCGACACAGACGGGAAGAACCCCCACCTGTGCCCTTTCAGGAATCGTGAGGAACCGTCATAACGCCCGTTAATCTCAAAAAGGTAGCGTGATTTCCAATCGTATGTGAAACGCCAGAACAATCCCGCCAGGGCATACTCATCAACACCTCCGGTCAACGTGCTGACTTCTCCTGTGGCAAGATTGAAATCCGAAAGTTCTTCTGAGACAAGATCATTCCTCCTGACTGACAAGTCCTTATAGCGGCGCGCTTCATAATTGAATCCTGCCGTTCCGGTGAAATGGTGCGCATCTTTCCATGTGTTGTCATATGCGAGATAGGCATTCGCAACGTAATTGTTCTGTTCATATACGGTATCGCTCAACCTGTCACGGAAAGCGCTCAGGGCTTCAGTGCTTATCTCACCGGGATACATCGAATATTCCACGGTAGCATCCCGGTATTCTTTCCTTATATAGCCGAATTTGTATGAGAAATCCGCGTTGAAGGAAAAATGCTTCGTTATGTCCGCCTTGAGACTCCATGACGAGGTAACTTCAGCAGTCCTCTGCCTGCCCCATTGCTTGCCTTTGAGAAGCATCGCGCTGTATCCGTCCATGATATAGTGTGACGATGAGTTCGTCAGGACAGTATGCGACACGGCTGTGCCGTCCGGATTCATCGGGACAAAGCTGGCAAGGGCATGCAGAGTGGCCTTCCTGTAATTGTTTCCGTGATAGAAATAAGTACCATTGAAGAATTTGTTGTTTGAGGTCAGCCTTAGCCAAGGACGGATGCGGATGTCGATTTTTGCCCTTGCATTGAACGAGTCATAATTGTCAGGGCCTACGCGGAAGATTCCCTCCTGACGGTAATAGCGGCCGCTTACCATATATGAAACATTCTTGGAGCCTCCCGTAACGCTTACATTATAGTCCTGAGTAGGACGAGAATCATCAAACATGTAGTTGTACCAGTCGAAATTGGCCAGATACACGTAAGAAAGACGTCCGTTCCTCATCTCGGTCACGACCCACGGGCGCTCCGGGTTTTCAGTCTTGTCGTTCCTGCGCTCCCACAGTCTCTGATAATCATAAGAAGTATAGTTTGTATATGGGACTCCTCCTTTTGTGGACATGAAAAGGTCGGCGATATATGCGGAATAATATCCCCTCGTCTCATAGTCAGTGCTCGAGGTATTGTCCGATATGGAGAACCTCGCGCTGGCGGACACTTTCGGAGCGACATCGAATTTTCCGCCTTTGGTGGTCACAAGTATCACTCCGAACGCTCCCCTTGCTCCATAAATCGCGGCGGAGGAGGCATCCTTCAGCACGGATATCGACTCTATGTCATTGGAGTTGATTCTGTCAAGATATGTTTCCACGCCATCCACCAATATAAGAGGAGACCCTCCGTTCGGAGATGTGTTTCCGCGTATGTTGAAATTTGCCCCGGCACCCGGACGGCCGGAGCTTTGGGTCACATTCAAGTTAGGTATCACGCCTTGAAGGGCCTGGCCGACACTTGCCACCGGCCTGTCTTTCAAGGTCTCCTCGGAAATGGCAGAAACAGCACCCGTAAGGTTGACCTTTTTCTGAACGCCGTATCCGACAACGACAGATTCTGAAAGCAGCTCAGAATCATCCTTAAGCACGATTTCGAACCAGGTCCGTGTTCCGACCGCAACTGTTTCATCCACAAACCCGATGAATGAAAAAGTTGCCGCGGCAGAGCCGGAAGGGGCTTCCGGAAGAAGAAGGCTGAATCTGCCGTCAATTCCGGCATTGCTTCCGTAAAGGCGTCCTTTATACCTGACCGTCACAGACGCACCGGCAAGAGGCTCGCCCGCGGAATCGGTAATGAGACCGGCTATCTGATATCCGGAATGAGCCGGTACTCCGGACGAAGACATTTCTTTTCCGCTCCTTGCATTTTCATCTTTGACAAGGATTATCTTCTTGTTTTCAAACCGGCATACGAATCCCGGCAAAATGTGTCTGACCACTGTTTCCACACTCTGGTTTTCTGCCGAGACAGACACAAGAGCCTTGGAATCGAAATCTGCATCATTGTAGAAAAAAGCCAGGTCTGTGCTTCTCTCTATGCTTTTGAGCACCTCGCGGATTGTAACGTCATGCATGTTCAAGGTGATCTTCGGTCCCTTGTCCTGAGCATGCAGCGGAACACTTCCGCCTCCCAGCATCCACATAAGAGCGATGCTGAGGAGAATGAATTTTCCTCCTTGCATATCGGTTATTTTAAGTTGGTTTACAATCATTCATGCCCCAAGACGTCTTGCAGGGCATGTAATCAGTTGATTGACGGTGTTATTGTTATATGGCCATTTTCATCTGAATTGCAGGTAACCTTGGCAAGATGCCCTATGGCATCAAGTATTTCAGAGAGAGGTTCCTGACGGACAGTGAACGAAAGTTTTGTTCCGGATGCAAAGGCTGCATCCGAGCAGGATATGTCGGCATTGTACCAGTGGCAAAGCGTCTCACATATGTCACAAAGCGATGTGCCGCTGAATACAAGCTTATCCCCTATCCACGAGGTATGGTTGGAAGATTTTATCTGACTGCGCGAATAGGTGGAAGCGGCCTTGTCGTATGTGATGGACTGGTCCGGCTTAAGGAGCACGCCCTTGGAAAGCCCAGGCCCATGTGCCATTATAGATCCTTCCTGAAGATATGCGGACACTTTTTCCGGTCCATATGCCGTGACCGTAAATTCCGTGCCCAGCACCGTTATGTCCATGTCATATGCCTCAACGACAAAAGGATGCAACTCATTTTTGCTTACATCGAAGAAGCCTTCTCCCTCAAGACGGACTTTTCTTGTCCTTCCGTCCAGATTGCCGGAATAATAAAGGCGGCTGCCCCTGTTGAGCCATACACTCGAGCCGTCAGGAAGAGTGAAATGCCCTTTTGCGCTGTCGGAAGAAGCAAGACAGGTTTCCGTCACGTTTCCTGTCGCAAACTGGACAACTGAGATGACAGCGAACACAACGGCTGCAGCTGATGTAAGCCAAAGAAGCCTGTGCCTGTCACGGCCAGGACGCATCTTTTCTTTTCCCAAGGCAGCATCCAGAACGTCTTCTGCAGCAGGCAGACATGACAAATCCGTTTCAGGAATGCAGTTCCAGATGTCCTCAAGGGCCTCATGCTTTTCCTGCCAGTCCTCCTGATCCGTCATCCATGTCTCAAAACTGCCTTTCACAGGCTCCGGGACGTCATTTCTAAGATATACATCCATTATTTCCCTTATAGTCTTCCGTGTCATTATGATGCTCGTTTTAATAGATGACGGATAAAGTCCTGATTACGCACAAGCGGTACATAAAATTTCGTACAGCATGTCATGCTCAGACGCGGGCCAAGACTGCCCTTATGTCGGCAAGGGCATTGGTGACATGATTCTCTACAGTACGGATGCTTATTCCGAGCATTTCCGCTATCTCACTGTTCGGCAAGCCCTTATACCGGCTCATGGAGAATACCTTGCGTCTCTGTTCCGGCATAGCCTCAACGGCAGACCATATAAGAAGCTGCAAGTCATGCAGGTTTACCTTTTCATCGACATAGGACCGGAACTCCTCCTGGCACATAAGCTGGCGTGCCACATATTTCCGGTTTATGGCATTGCTCCCATATAGGTCAAGGACAGCATTCTTGGACATCCTGAACAGGTACGATGAAAATGAGTCCACCTTTGATATGACTTCCCTGCGGCACCAGATTTTGACGAAAATGTCGTGAACCAGATCTTTTGCGGCATCTTCATCCTTTGTCATGGAACGTATGAACGAAAAACATTTTCCCGCATATTTCTTATATAATTCGGCAAATGCATACCTGTCCCGCCCCTGTATGACAAGGGCTTCCAACAATTCTTTTTCGTTCTTTTCCATCATGTCAGATTTTGGCAAATATCCGGCGCCAGGCATCGGTCCCATTTCAATCCATGCCGGATTTCAAGTGTCAATTATGTGTATCCGGCACAAATATAGCCAAAGTCGAGAGCAGAAGCAAAGCTTGCTTTGATTATGCCGAGACTAAGTGTATATATGTCCGTCAGGACAAATATATGAAAACAAACAACATCTCAAACCTTTATGAAACAATATTTTACAAATTTTGAAATAATTGACGGAAAGTCGATTTTCCGTTGTGTGTCACAGCTTGGTTACCCGTCTATATTGGCAGATGATGTATGTCATGGGACGTACATCCCCGTCATTTATCCGGAATTATTAACCACACAAACAAAGCACGATGAAACGTACCATCACAATCTCAGCGGCACTGCTTGCTCTCGGAGCCTCCCTTTGCGGCCAGGAAATCACACAGGAACATAAGGAAAGGGCACGCATGCTTGTCAGCCAAATGACTCTTGAGGAAAAAATAAACTATATAGGAGGCTATAGGGACGGTTTCCACATTATGCCGGTGGAACGGCTCGGGATTCCTGAAATCAGAATGGCAGACGGCCCGCAAGGCGTGCGCAACAATACCAAGAGCACATTGTTCGCCTGCGGAGCGGCTGCGGCTGCCACATGGAATCCGGAAACGGTATATGAGATGGGAACGGCTCTCGGCCAGGATTCACGGGCACGCGGAGTGCATATTCTTCTCGGTCCGGGCCTGAACATATACCGGAGCCCTCTGTGCGGAAGGAATTTCGAATACATGGGTGAAGACCCGTATCTCGCCTCAACCATGGCTGTAAGCTATATAAAAGGTGTACAATCCCAGGGAGTCATGGCGACGGCCAAGCATTTTGCGCTGAACAATCAGGAATATGACCGTCACCATGTAAGTTCGGATGCTGACGAAAGGACAATGCATGAAATTTATTTCCCGGCATTCAAAGCTGCTGTGGAAGAAGCGCATGTCGGTTCAGTGATGACGAGCTACAATCTTGTGAACAATGTGCATGCTGCGGAAAATCCATATCTTATAAGGGAAGTCCTGAAGGGGAAATGGGGATTTGACGGCTTCGTGATGTCAGACTGGACTTCAACATATACGGCATTGGGATGTGTCAAGGGAGGTCTGGACCTTGAGATGCCGCGTGCATTCCTTATGAACATGGATGAAATAAGGCCGCTTATGGAGTCCGGCGCAATAAGTGAAAGGGAAATAGATGAAAAGGTGCAGAACATACTGCAGAGCCTGGTTGCATTCGGTTTCCTTGACAGGGAGCAGAAAGATGAGAGCATCCCGGAAGATAACCCGTATTCAAGGGAAGTAGCATACAGGATGGCATGCGAATCCCCTGTGCTGCTCAAGAACAACGGCATCCTGCCTCTTAAATCCGGAAAGAAAAACAGCATTGCAGTGCTCGGTCCGAATGCGGACAGGATTCCTTGCGGAGGAGGCAGCGGAAAAGTTGACCCGATATATTCAATTTCGCTTGCGGAGGGACTGAAGCAGCTTGGAAAGCAATATCATATATGTCATCTCAGCGCATCTGAGGGCCGGGATTATGATTCGGAAGAAAACATTTCCGTTTTGAAGAGCGCAGGAACAGTTATCGTGTCCGTCGGATTTGACACGGAAACGGAAAAAGAAAACAGCGACAGGACATTTTCGCTTCCTCAGGGACAGGATGAACTTATCGAATTTGCGCTTGAGCATAACAAGAACGTCGTGGTGGTGGTTTATGCCGGAGGCGGTTTTGACATGTCGCGCTGGCATGACAGGGTGTCGGCCATTCTTTTGGGATGGTATCCGGGACAGGAAGGAGGACTGGCAATATCGCATATTCTCGCAGGTACGGTGTCTCCGTCAGGCAGACTTCCGATATCAATTGAAAGGCATCTTGAGAACAACCCGACAGCCCGAAGCTATTACCCGTCTGAGCCGAAGACCAAGCGCGGGTCAACAAACAGGTCAGTGACATATTCGGAAGGAGTTTTCATGGGATACCGTGGATATGACAGGACCGGCGTAAAGCCCCTTTATCCGTTCGGGCATGGACTGACATACTCACATTTCACATATTCGGGACTTGAAGTAACGCCGTCCGGAGACGGATTCGATGTGTCGTTCACATTATGCAATGACGGGAAACATGACGCGGCAGAAACAGCGCAAGTATATGTCGGGGCAGCCAGCCCTTGTGTCCCGCGCCCTGTAAAGGAACTCAAAGGGTTCAGCAAGACTTTCGTCAGAAAAGGTGAAAGCGCCAGGGTGACAATACACCTGGACAGGGAGGATTTTGCATACTATGACACCATCATCAAAGATTTCACCGCCGACCCTGGCATATACACAATAATGGTCGGCGCATCCTCCGAAGACATCAGGCTTTCTTCTGAAATCAAGTTGTAGGAATCTGCGGTCTGGCTTGTCATATGTCATGATTGGAATACTATTTGCCGGAAATCAATCAAATTCACTTTTTTATTGATATTTTTGAAGCTAATTATGAAGAGCCGGATAATAGACGAGTTCTTCACATTACCTCGAGGTTTGCGGTGGAGCGGAACAATCATCGCCCTAAGAATACCTTACCAGGCTCCTCTTTTTAATTATATTAACTACATTGAATAGACAATTATGACAACAATTGATATTACACGTATTTTATCGCAAGATCTGAAATCAAGGTCACGTGCCAATGATTTGCTGTTGTTCATTAAAAACAGCAATGAGTCTGAGGTTACAATTGATTTCCGGAATGTAATGTTTGCTACAAGGAGTTTTATTGATGAGTTTTATAACCTGTTTATAAAAGACACGGCAGAACTTCCTTGTAAAGTGAGCATAACAAATGTACCGGAAGACATTCAAGCTATGCTGGACTCCGTAAGCAAGACTCAAACAAAGGTAAAGACAATCCCTCCGACATCTGAAGTTGTAAATTTCACCACAGTTGATGAAATGCTTAGATACTTGAAAACAGTGGCTTTTTAGGAATTGGAATCAATTCCATTCTAACAATATAGGAATAATTACTCGTGCCAGATGCTCCGAATTGTCGGGCATCTGGCACTATTGCATTTTAACGGCTTATCCGCCTGCCATCTTAGTTGCTCCGCTGAAATGCTGGCCTGAGGGCGGGGCAGGACGGATTATTCGGCTGCCAGGTAGAGGACACGGCTGGACCAGTCGTTCTGTTTGTGGTAATCTACCGTGTGGCCGTATGGAATCTCAAGGCCGGAATCCATCAGGAATTTGCCGCTGAACACCTTGCCTTCGTATGGCAGGGGAACGTTGTCGATGCGGTTCAGTTCATGGACGCGGTAGAGTTTGTCCGTGTCGAGTCCCGCCATTCTTACGCGAGGGAAATGCTGGTCGCAGAATGTCTCCAGTTTCCACCAGTAGAACACGGCCTTGTCCTTTTCCGGCGAACAGTACATCATCGAAGCCATGTCAAGACCGTCATATGGAGACACGAGCCTGTAGATGTCACCCAACTGCACCACGGGACGTATTTCCTTATATTCACGGATGGCATTGCGGCAAAGCTCAATTTCATCCGGAGTCATGTTCTTTGGCTGGATTTCCATGCCGAGACGGCCGCTCATGGCCACGTCAATGCGGAATTTGATAGGAATAGTCCTGAATGTCTGGTGATTGGGAGCCGCGCTTATGTGAGAGGCCATCGCTATAGCCGGGAAGAAATAGGATGTTCCCCACTGCATGTAAATCCTCTGCAGGGCATCCGTATTGTCACTGACCCAAAACTCATCAAACCAAGGCATTACGCCATAATTGGCCCTTCCGCCACCGCTTGCGCAGGCCTGAATCGTAACATCCGGATATTTAGCACGGATACGGTCGCACACTTTGGCGAAGCCGCGGTGATATTCGATATACATATGGCTCTGCCTGTCTTTAGGAAGATACTGCGAGCCATGGTTCATTATCGCCATATTGGCGTCCCACTTGATATAGTCTATCTCCGGATTTTCCGTCATGATGTCATCCACAACCTTGAACACAAAATCCTGTACGGCAGGATTGCCCAGATCAAGCACTACCTGTGTACCTCCACGCCCGAGGACAGGCTCACGCTGCGGGGCCTTAATGACCCAGTCGGGATGTTTTTCATAAAGTTCGCTGACGGTATTGGACATCTCCGGCTCTATCCAGATGCCGAATTTGATGCCATGCTTCTTGGCGCACTCAACAAGCCCTGGAACACCGGCCGGCAGCTTCTTCGGGTCCACCTGCCAGTCTCCGAGTGCACAATTGTCCGTTATGCGCGGATACTTCACGCCGAACCATCCGTCGTCCATGACGAACAATTCACCGCCCATTGAAGCGATGTCCGACATCATCTGGTCCATCCCGGCTTCGTTTATGTCAAAATAAACTCCCTCCCAACTGTTGAGAAGAATCTTGCGCAGACGGTCGCCATGAGCCATCTTGTGGCTGCGTGCCCATTTGTGGAAATTGCGGCTTGCCCCGCTCAGTCCCTCATCCGACCATGTAAGCGCAAGCTCCGGTGTCCTGAAGACCTCTTTCGGAGCAAGCGTATATGATGAATTGTCCGGATTGATTCCGGCAAAGAACTGATGCCAATCCGTATCACCGGTATCTATGCGAAGCTCATAATTGCCGCTGTAGCACAGGGCAGCCCCTATCACGCGTCCTGTGTTCTCCTGAGGCTTCCCGTCAAGTGAAAACATCACCTCCGCGTGAGAAGTATGTGAGTTGCGCACTCCGTCCTTGTTCTTTATCAGCTTTACACCCGCATTCAACGGCTCCTGCACAAGCCTGCCTTCGTTGGCCCATGTTCCGGTGAGATGGCTCAGCCACACTTCACCGCGGCGCACAGGAAGGAATCCCGAATCAAAACGCGTGAGCGTCACAGGCTTTTTCTCAAGATTCTCAATCTCCGTCCATGTCTCAATCATATCGACATCCTGATATGCACGCCAGCATATGGTGACATAGAACGGATATACGGTATCTTTCAGACGCACTCTCGTAATTTGCGCTCCGTTTTCAATTGACTGCGACACCGTTTCCACAAGCAGCTCAGTTGCAAGGCTTCCGTCCGAATGAGTAACCCCGAGCGCAGCCTCCGAAGGACACTGCATGCCGTATGCAGGGTAAGCATTGCAGCCGCAAGTCCCGGCAGCCGAGACTGACAAAAGGTCCGCGTCCGCAAGCCTTGCTCCGAAATATATGACTTTCAGTTCTTTTCCTGCCTGGGCATCAAGCAGAAGTTCCGTGCCAGGTGATGTGACCCGCACCTGCGCCGCCATGACCAAAGACAAGAATGCCGCAGCAGCAATAAGAAATATTCTTTTATGCATAATTATATTGTTTTTGATTCAATCAGTCTTAATTTCCGGCAAGTGTCTCTTTTACAAGCATGCCCCAAGGCTTGATGTCGCTTTCCGGCCACGAGCCTTCCGATGATGCAGAAGGAAGCAGCATAGAACATGTCTCATCCTTGTCAGAGAGGGACCACATAAGGAAACTGATATTCCTTCCGGCCATCCAGCCGGTCCATTCACCGAATGACTCCGCATCCAGGGGGCCGTTTCCGTCTGCATTCATGCCTCCGCATTCGGTGACGAACAGAGGCAAGCCTTTTCCAAGGGCGTAATCCGCCTTGTCACGAAGCCATCCCTTGTGTGTACCTGCATAAAAATGAAGCGAATACATTATGTTTCCGTATCCTTCTATAGGATCGTCAGCGGCGGCATCCACATTCTGTGACCAGCGTGGAGTTCCGACTATTATGACCGCCTCAGGCTCTATGGCCCGGATTGCGGCTATGACAGTTTCAGAATAGGCCTTCACTTCCGGCCATGTGTAGTCGGTCTTGGTCTCATAGTCCTTGTATGCCGGCTCGTTCCATATCTCATAAATCACATTCGGGACTCCCCTGTATTTGGACGCCATGTATGTGAAGAACTCAACGGCCTCTTCCGTATGAAGCTGGTGGGCATGCCAATCTACAAGAACATACACGCCGTTCTCAATTGCCGCATCCACGATGGTTTCAGCGCATTCTTTTCCGAAATCAGGATCATCAAGATAGCATGCGGCCTGGGCTTCAGAGGCACGAAGTTCGACTCCTACAGCAGCTCGGACCGCTTCCGCTCCCCATTCGTCCACGATATGGGCCACCGCCTCGCTGTTATAGAACCTTGGCCATAGCACATTCCAGCCGAAGCTGACTCCCTTCAGGACGGCCGTGTCGCCCGATTCATTGACAAGGGCCGTTCCCTCGACCCGCAAATGCTGCACCTCCCCTTTTTCAGTCCCGCATGACACGCAAGAAAGTACGCAGCAAACGCCCAGCAGAAAAGTGCCGAGCAATAAAGATTTGGTTTTCATAGTTTTATTGTTTTTGCGGCTATGCCTTCACAATGTAAGACAGGGCCGGAGTTGTTCAGGTGGAAGTTTTCAAAATCCGGCCGGTATAAGGTTGCCGTTACTTAAGGCGGCAGGAATCAAGCTCGACCTGGATTTCTTTCATGCGCTTTGTGGTAAGCGGATAGAAGAACAGGAAGAGCAGGGACAGGGCGGCAACGGCAGCAGGAACAAAGCTCATGAGGGCGCGCACCCATACAAGAGCCGTCTCAGTCTGCACCGCACCGGCTTCCGTGCTGTAGCCCACAGCTGCAAGGATAGCTGTAACAGCCGAACCTCCGACTGCGCCTCCGAATTTCTGGGCCATAGAGGAAGACGAGAATATCAGACCAGTGGAAGCCGTCTTGAATTTCAGCTCGGCAAAGTCAGCGATATCTGCATACATGCTCCATACAAGCGGGGAAACCACTCCGGTAAGCACGGAAATCACAACCTGCAGAAGCATCATGACCCAATATCCGCCAGTTGTGAGAGGAACGAAGAAAAACAGGCAGCTCAGCACGATGAGAAGCACAAGGCAGCCCATGAAAGTGCTCTTCTTGCCTATTTTGCGGGTAATCATAGGGGTCATTGCGACTCCGGCCATATTCGCGACCTCTCCCACGGCAAAGAAGATTCCTGAATAGAAGAGGAACTCCGCCGAGAAAATCTTAAGCTGCGCACCGTCACCGATTACACTTGCAAAGAAGAAAGGTCCGGCAGTATATCTGGCCGCATTGAACAAATTGAAGAAAAGCACTCCTCCTAGAAGTATCCACCAAGGGGCATTCTTGAAAAGGGAGCCGAGGTCTGAGGCAACGGATGTCTCCTTCTTCTCACTTTTCACCGTCTCCTTTGTCAATGCGAACGTCATGAAGAATAGCACGGCGCAACATGCCGCAACTACAATCATAGCATACTGCCATGACACCGGGTCATTCACACCTGCCTCTATCCCGCGCATGCTGTTGAAAGCCTTGCAAAGAGGCTCCCATCCGGCAAGGACTATGAAGCTGCCGGCATAGGCGAAAAACATGCGGAAAGACGAGAACACTGTCTTTTCGTCAGAGTCAGAAGTCATCACGCCAAGCATAGCCCCATAAGGCACATTGATGGCCGTATAGACTGTCATCATGAGTATATAAGTGACATAAGCCCAAATGCGCTTTCCGGCATAACCCATGTCAGGTGTAGTGAACAGAAGCACTCCGACAACCGCGAAAGGTATGGCTATCCAAAGCAGATAAGGCCTGTATTTGCCCCATTTGGTTGAAGTACGGTCGGCAATCACGCCCATCATCGGGTCAGAAACCGCGTCCCAGATACGGGTCACAAGCATGAGGAATGTGGCGTCAACAAGGCTGAGGCCGAATATCGTAGAATAGAAAAACGGCAGATATGCCGTAAAAATCTTCCAGAACATCGAAGATGACATGTCTCCGAGTCCGTAACCGATTTTGTTCAGCAGCGGGGCCTTGGCAGGCTGCCCGGCAGAAATGATTTCAGACATTGTCTATGTGGTTATGTTAATGTTTGCCGCACCATTGCGCAAATCTTTGCAAATATAGCAAAAGTCGAGAGCAGAAGCAAAGTTTACTTTGATTATGCCGAGACGCACGCGTATATATGAGCTTTAGCTCAAATATAGCAACCGCTTCGGCAAAACGTCAAGCTTGCTTGTAAAGTTTTGCCGAAGCACCAGCGTATATATGAGCGTCAGCTCAAGTATAATGATTCTTTTTACATATCCCGCCCTCTGACACCATGGCACAGGGCGTTGTTTCAGTATTGGGTCACCTTAATATCTCCGGCTCTATTAGCATCCGACTTTCCCATCAAACAGATAGAAGCAGTTCTTGTTTTTCCAGACGTATTCTCAGTGACCTCTATCAGAATTGAATTACCATTATTGGTCACAGTTATCCAATTGCCTACATACTTAAGATTGGATTTGTCAGAAGGTATGACATAAAAAGATGAGTTGTCCTCATTAACGGAAACTATATTTATTTCAACATCAGAGGAAACTATATAGGAAGAAGCTTCTGAGGTAAAAATCACATCTTCGGCTGACAACTTGATATTACGAATTTTGCCCATACAAGCGGAAAGTAATATCATAGTTATAAATAATAATGTTAATTTTTTCATAAAATATTTTTAAGTCGCATTCTACAACAATGTAAAAACAAATCAATAATCATATAACTCTGAAAAGAAATTTATAATCCATACAATAAAAGAGAGCAAATATCATATCGATGGATTCTACTTTAAAAGAAGACATGTATGACCAGAGCTTGCAATGACAATCATCCTAATAAAATCACCTTACATATAACAGATACCGTTGATTAAAATTACAAAGAATACAGAACAATCCGATATGTCCATGTATATGCAGCATCTTGCTTTCCATTAACATTAGCATCAATTATACTATCGACAGCACTTCTACTAGATGTTGTAAATACACCTATTCTATAGTATCCATCGCTTTTCCCATGCCATCCCCAATTTATATGATAATAATCACCTATCAGGCCGTCAATAACCCAAGCATGCCCATTACTTGTACTGCCTGACGTACAACCACCCATATAGACCGGTCTTCCAGCCTTTATTTGCTCCGTCACTTTTTTTTCATCTCCACTTGCAAATCCAATTCTCTTGGTCACATTATTATAACCATAATTTTTCAACGTGCGTTTCGCTCCATCTGCAATAGCCCAGCTACTATTGTCATAACGCACATAACAATTACGCCTCTTACCCAGTTCATATATAAAATTCCCAACCTGTTTTTGTGCAGAAACTGTTCCTATGTTATTTATAGAAGTATAGTTACAAACGGTTTCCATAGTATTCCAATTACATGTTACTCCATTAAAAACCATTGTGTTGGATTTCTTATTGTATTCCATTATTTGTGCTACTGCAATTGCAACACATCCTGGATATGCATTATTCGGAGTATAAGAATTAAATGGAGCCATTTTGGAATTAGTCCACTTTGTTTTCAAGTATGGGCCATATTTGGTACCAGATAATGACGTTTCTGTTTTCAGATTACCATTCCCATCAATATCAGTATCTGTACTATTGGATTTTGCCACTGTTCTTAATTGATAATCATTAAGTATTGATGACAGTAGAATTGCGGGTACGATTTTCGGTCCCATCTCTATAAACTCATCATTAGCATCAGAACTTTTAACAGAATTGTCAGAAACTAAAAAATCATAAGCTGATGCAAAATCTTCGCTATGCAATTCACCACTTTCTGTAATACAGAAAACATCACAATCTAGTTCTCTGTTGCCAGATAATATAGCATAACCATCATTCAGATTCGCTATATAAAATAATGTATCAGGAATTGAATTTTCATATGCTTTCGTCTTAATTGAAAGCTCTTTGGCACCAATAGCTTCGATATCACATACATTAAAGTCTATAATCTCAGAAGATTTCGTAGTTACATCGTTATGGATATTAACAAATGACTTCAAACTCATAATAGCCTCTTCTGGACTAATTGTTACAGATTGCTCAAGTCTCATTTCATCATAATTACATGAAATGTCATTATTTTTATTACATCCTGATAATAAAATTATAAAAATCGAAAAGAGAAGATTTTTTTTCATACTAAATAGAATTAAAGCGACTTAAGTTTTACAAATAAGTATCTAATATCCGGCAACAAGCAGAAAACAACCTGTCACCGGACACCGGAACGTTTCTTATCTCAAATTCTTGTCGATAAGCCTGTTGAGACGGCGCACAGTCTCCGAAGTGGTCAGGCCGTCAGGCTCCGTATTCAGGCAATAGTCAACCAGACAGTCAACCGTCGATGTGGCCACATGCATCCTTGTGTCGCTTGAGGCGTAATAGATGAAAACCTTGCCGTCCTCATCTGCTATCCAGCCGTTAGCGAACAGCACATTCATCACGTCGCCCACAAACTCCTCGCCTTCCGGAACCATGAAGAAGCCGGCCGGATCGGCAATCACCTTTGTCGGGTCTTCGAGCGAAGTCATGTACATATACAGCACATATCTTAGTCCGGAAGCACATCCGCGCACACCATGGGCAAGATGAAGCCATCCCTTGGTGGTCTTTATAGGATGAGGGCCTTCACCGTTCTTTACCTCACGGATTGTGTGGTAATGACGGCTGTGTATTATCTTTTCTTCTCCGATTTCAACATTCTCCATGCTGTCGACAAGCGCCCAGCCGATTCCTCCTCCATTTCCTGCATCAATGAAACCGTCCTGAGGACGCGTATAGAGCGCATATTTCCCGTCAACAAACTCAGGATGCAGCACCACATTGCGCTGCTGTGAAGATGACTTCATATCCGGAAGCCTCTCCCAGTTGACAAAATCCTTAGTCCTCGCCACACCGGCTGCTGCAACGGCAGAAGACAGGTCACCGGAAGCTGCAGAAGGGTCCTTACGCTCCACGCAGAATATGCCGTAGACCCAGCCGTCCTCATGCGCAGTGAGACGCATGTCATAAATATTGGTTGCAGGCTCGCCGTAATCAGGCATAGTCACCGGACGGTCCCAGAAACGGAAATTATCGACTCCGTTAGGGCTCTCCGCCACAGCGAAGAACGATTTTCTGTCCGCAGCCTCGACACGTACCACGAGCATATATTTCCCGTTCCACTTTATCGC
>DBLW01000036.1 GCA_002298075.1 Bacteroidales bacterium UBA714
GAATGAAAGCGTTGGACATACATGACATCGGAATATTCTCATCACTGATGGAGAGGGCCTCCAAGCCTGTCATCGTGACTCACCTCAAGCCGGACGGGGACGCATTCGGCAGCAGCATGGCAATGTACCATTTTCTCGTAAAATGCGGCAAGACGGGCACTAAAGTCGTGCTGAACAACCCATACCCCGCACCCGTTGGCTTTCTTGCGGACGAAGAAAGCATCAAAGACGTAATAATCTGCGAGAACAGCCGCGATGACGCATTCCGCACGGTGAGGGAAAGCGACCTTATAATCTGTCTCGACTGCAATTCGTTCTCAAGGACAGACATGCTGGAAGATGTCCTGAAAGAATCGCAGGCCCCGAAGGTCCTCATAGACCACCATATCGGCCCGGACACGGGACAATTCACGATATGCTTTTCAGACATTGAAATATCTTCCGCGTCCGAGCTTCTGTTCCATATCCTCATGGCCATGCCACAAATCGGGTCAGACGCATCCGCCCTTCCGCTCCGGGCCGCAGAGGCCCTCATGACAGGAATGACCACGGACACCAACAATTTCGCCAATTCGACATACCCTTCAACACTTGCCATGGCCTCGGCCCTGATAAGCGCAGGAGTTGACCGAGACATGATACTCGGCAACCTGTTCCAGCATTTCGGCGAAAACCGCCTGAGGCTCATGGGGCACGTTCTGAAAGACCTGCTGAAAATAACCGGAGACGGTGTCGCATATGTCATTCTTGACAGGGAGACACAGCTGCAATACCATTTGTCCGAAGGCGATACGGAAGGATTCGTGAATCTTCCGCTCTCAATCGGGAAAGTGGTGATGAGCATCATGATCAAGGAAGACGAAGGAAAGGCGAGGATTTCAATACGTTCAAAGCGCGGCATATCCGCCAACAGGTGCGCACGTGAGCATTTCAACGGTGGAGGACACGAGAACGCATCCGGCGGAAACCTCATTTTCGGCAAAGACATCGACGGCATCTCGCAGGCCGGGGACTATGTCAAGGAACACACCCATATATTCATGACAGGAGAAAGATGAAAAGGATTACAGGCATATTTCTGCTCGCCGCCGCATTGGCTGCCGGAGCATCGTGCAAGAAAGAGCAGCTCGCCATCACATACAGCAACCAGGAGGCGCGCATAGACAAATACATAGAATCTGAAGTGGGAAAGGACCCGGCCATAACCGTCACATATAACGGAGGAGCCAGCCGGATGACACGGGTACAAGGAGAAGGAACGGCTTTGTCAGCAGACGGACATGTGTCCTTCCATTATGCAGGATACGTATTCAACGGAAGTGTCAGCTCGACATCCATGTTCGCGACAAACCACCAGGCCACGGCAGAACAGGCAGGATGGAATATTACGGAGAGTGATTTCAGTCTCTTTGAGACAGGGCTTTCCGACAAGAAACTGCTTGAGGGATTGCGCAAGGGACTGGAAGGAGTCCGCGCAGGTGAAGAGTGTGAAATCATGTTTTCAGGCAAATACGGTTACGGGAACAAAACATTCGGCATAATTCCTGCAAACTCAGCCCTGCTCTACAAAATATGGGTAGTGGGTGTTTCAAACGAATAGCCGATTTAAGAGTCAGTTTTATAAAAAATTTAATATCTTTGCCCGTTAATTTTATTATCAGAATAGGAATGAAGAGAATATTTCTGTACGCATTATATGCGGTTGCGGCACTAACCGCGTCAAGCTGCGCAAAGCACGTGGCGACAGGACCGAACGAAGCCGGCAAACGCTATTTCGATGCATGGCTCCATGTTAATCACCCTGATGCAGTTCCCTCTGGAAGAGGAATTTATATTATAGAGGAAAGCGAAGGCACAGGCATCGCCGTGACAAAAGACGGTTATGCATTCGTAGAATATACCGTAACCGACCTTGACGGCAACATATCATCATATACCTCGGCACAGACCGCCAAGATGCTCGGCCAATACAAGGAAGCCAACTACTATGGTCCCAAGGCTTGGACTACTGCCGACAACACCATAATGGCAGGAGTGGCAGACATCGTAACAGGAATGAAACCAGGCGGAATCCGGAAAGCTGTAGTTCCTTCATGGCTGCTGACATATTCAGTCTATGGCACCGCAGATGAGTATCTCAAAAATGAGACTGACAACGCAAACGCCATATATGAGATAAAGGTAACGGATTTCACCAAAGACATACAGCAGTGGCAGATTGACAGCATCGGCGGCTATTTCAACAGTCACCGCGACATATTCGGCACTATGACAGCCGCTGACTCGCTCAAGCAGAAAGGCTTCTACTACAAGCAGGTGAAGGCCCCTGTTGACACGACATCATTCCCTAAGGATACTACCATCTACATAAACTATACTGGAAAGCTTCTCAGCGGTCTTGTGTTCGACACAACCGACGAGAAGACAGCCAAGGACAACGGCATATGGTCATCATCAAGAACATATGCTCCGGTCAAGGTCAGCTGGGGTGAAAAATTCTCTGATATAAAGATGGGAGACAATACCGTCATCAGCGGATTCTCCAACACTCTATGGCAAATGCGCGCGATGGAAAAAGGCATAGGAATCTTCTGGTCAGATCTCGGATACGGAAAATCCGGAAGCGGCAACAGCATCCCGGCATATTCGCCATTGGTTTTTGAAATCGAAATAGTTGAAAAGCCGGAGGAGTAAAATGACAGGTCATTCATCTGCAATACCTACAGAACTTGGAACAGAAGACATCGGCAGGCTGCTAAAGCAATACGCCCTGCCTGCCATAATAGCCCAGACGGCCGCATCCCTCTATAATATGGTTGACAGCATATTCATAGGTCAGGGAGTCGGCCCTCTCGCCATTTCAGGACTTGCCGTGACCTTCCCTCTGATGAATCTCATGACAGCCTTCGGAAC
>DBLW01000156.1 GCA_002298075.1 Bacteroidales bacterium UBA714
ATGGATTCCATGGTCAACCACTATACGGCCTCCAAGAGGCTGCGCAGCGATGATGCATATACGCCTGACGGCCGTGCGGGACAGCGTCCTGATTATGCTGTCACTGTATATACGAAGATTCTGAAAGAAATGTGGCCTGATGTGCCTGTTGTTATAGGCGGTATTGAGGCTTCGCTAAGGAGGGTCACGCACTACGACTACTGGAAAGATGAACTTATGCCGTCAATCCTTGTCAGCAGCGGGGCTGACTGGCTATGCTACGGCATGGGGGAGAGACCTATGTTGGAACTTACCCGTGCAATCGAGTCCGGGCGCAATGTAAGTGACATCAGGAAGATATCGCAGCTTGCTTTCCGTATGGACGGGCGCTGCCGCATCAAAGATGCTGTAATTCTCAATTCTTTCGAACGCTGCTGCCGTGACAAGGCCGCGTTTGCTGAGAATTTCCATATAATAGAGACATACGCGAACATGATGCATCCGCCTGTGCTTGTGGAGCCTGTGGGGAACGGATATGTGCAGATTAATCCGACTTATCCTCCTGCAAGCCAGGAGGATATGGACTCTTTCTGGGACCTTCCTTTCACCAAGCAGCCTCATCCGCGCTACAAGGGCAAGAGGATACCGGCGTTTGACATGATAAAGTTTTCCGTGAACACCCACAGGGGATGTTTCGGAGGATGCAACTTCTGTACGATTGCCGCGCATCAGGGCAAATTCATCCAATCACGCAGCGAGGAGTCCATTCTTAAGGAAATTGAGGCTTTGAACTCGCTTCCTGGCTTTGCCGGAAACATATCAGATGTCGGGGCGCCGACTGCAAATATGTATGGCATGAGGGGCAGGAATCCGGATTTGTGCGGGCAGTGCAGGCGCAAATCTTGTCTTTTCCCGTCTCCGTGCAAGAATATGGACCGTTCGCATGAAAGACTGCTTAAACTGTATGAAAAGATTGCAGCTGTGCCGGGCATACGGCATGCGTATATCGGCAGCGGCATAAGATATGACCTCTTCCTTGACGAGAAAGGCTATGTGGATGAGTCGTCGTATCCTTATTTTAAAGAACTTGTGCTCAATCATACTTCCGGAAGGCTTAAGGTCGCTCCGGAACATACAGAGGACAGTGTGCTGAAGCTGATGGCCAAGCCGTCATTCAAACTGTTCAGCAGGCTGCGGCGTGAATTTGACAGGATAGTGCGTTCGGGCGGCCGCAAATGCGAGCTTGTACCGTATTTCATTTCAGGCCATCCTGGCTGCGGCATGAAGGAAATGGAGAAACTGGCGCGCAATCCCGATCTATCCGGTCTGTATATGGATCAGGTACAGGATTTTACTCCGACACCGATGACGACGTCGTCAGTCATGTATTATACCGGACTTGACACAAAGAATCTTCAGAAGATTTTTGTGGAGAGGGATATTGAGCGCAAGCGTGCCCAAAAGTCTTTTTTCTTCCGTCGCGGGAAATGATTCATGGACTGGGCAATGGCTTGCAGGTGCATGTGAGGGGAATTTTTCAACAAAAAACACATATGATATTGCTCAATTCAAAAAAATGTTCTACACTTGCACCGGAATTTAAAGTACTACCTGAATTTAGTGTATAGAGATAATTATGGCAACACCAAAGAGAAGAGCTGTTGTGAGCTATGAGAACATGTCGGAGGAACTTTCGGCTGCGTTCTCTGAGAAGTATCCTAAGGGATTCAATGATTATTTTCCGGACTTGATGAAATATGACAAGCCGGACGGTTCATGCTTTTATGCAGTGACGATTGAAATTCCGGATGCCATCTACTTAGTGAAGATTAAAGTGAAGACGGACGATGCCGAGGATATCGAGAGGTGGCTTGACGGCGAGGACGGCGACGATTCAGGAAGCGACTCCGATGGCCTTCCGGATGACAACATATCCCAGTATTCAAGCGGGGATGATGATGCCTCAGACGGAGAGTGATTCAGACGAAAATCATCAGAAGGCCGATCGGGTTTTTCCGGTCGGCCCTTTTTCATAATAATTTGCAGCAGCATGAAATCCGGTCCTGTCCTTAAAGATGTAATGTCTCCTCTCAGGCGCTTTGCGGGAAGAATCTCAGAGAGGGATCTTGTACTTGTGCTTTCACTTTTCGTGGGAGTCTCATGTGGGCTTGCAGCCGCTTTGCTCAAGTCTGCCGTGGAGTTTATACACCACTCGCTGACTTCATGGTTTGACGGTGAGGCCTACAATTTCCTTTACATCGTTTATCCCGGCATAGGAATGCTGCTTTCGCTCCTGTTCGTGAAATATGTCGTGAAGGACAATATCGGGCATGGCGTTACAAAGGTTCTGCTTGCCGTATCGAAGAACGAGTCCAAGATACGGCCCCATAACATGTGGACATCGGTTGCAGCTTCTTCCGTTACAATCGGATTCGGAGGCTCTGTCGGGGCAGAGGCGCCTATCGTATATACTGGCGCAGCCATAGGTTCCAATGTCGCAAGATATATGGGATTGTCATATAAGAATATGACTATTCTGCTCGGATGCGGTGCAGCTGGAGCCGTTTCCGGAATATTCAAGGCTCCTCTGGCCGGGGTGCTTTTCACACTTGAGATTCTGCTGTTCAACATTTCGATGACTTCGATACTGCCTCTGCTGCTTTCCACCATATCGGCAACGGTGGTGTCGTATATCTTGCTCGGTGACACGCTTCCTTTTGAATGCACCTTGTCGCCGTTCACGATGCACAATATACCTTTTTATGTTCTGCTCGGCCTGTTCTGCTCAGGCTGTTCGGTCTATTTCACAAGAATGACCCTCTGGCTGGAGGACAAGATAAAGAGCGTGGAGCGTCCTTTTGTGCGCTGGGCCATGTCCGCGCTTTGTCTTGGGCTGCTGATTTTCTTGTTTCCTCCGCTCTACGGTGAGGGGTATGAGCATCTGCACGAACTCTTGAACGGCGGAATGATAAACCTGGAGGGGCAGACCGTGCTTTCTTTCTTTATGCGCACTCCGTGGTCCATTCCGATTTTCTTTATGATGATTCTTCTGCTCAAGGTTTTCTCTATGTCATTCACCAATGCCGGCGGAGGAGTGGGAGGAACTTTCGGACCTACGCTTTTCATCGGTGCGATTGCAGGATTCGTAGTGTCAAGGACCATCAATCTCGTTGGAGGAGGCCCTGTTGTGCCTGAGCAGAATTTCGTGCTTGTCGGCATGGCCGGTCTTATGGCTGGTGTGATGCAGGCTCCTATGACTGCCATCTTCCTTATCGCAGAAATCTCCGGGGGATATCAGCTCCTGATTCCGCTTATCCTCACGGCTACGGTTTCGTATGGAGTTACAAGGACAATGGAACCGTATTCGATTTATACAAAGCGTATTGCCAAGAAAGGGGAGCTTCTCACGCATGACAGTGACCAGGCCGTGCTCACGCTTCTCAAGACTGACGAACTTGTCGAATCAGATTTCAGCACAGTCAGGATAGATGCCTCGCTTGGCGAACTGGTGGAAGTCGTGGCCGCTTCGAGGAGGAATATTTTTCCTGTAGTGGATTCCAAGAACCATTTTCAGGGCTTTGTCTCACTTGAAGACATCAGGCGTGACATGTTCAAGAAAGATACTTATGACACGCTGCACGTATATAATTTCATGAAATCAGCTCCGGCTTACGTTTATGTGAATGAAAAGATGGACAGCGTTATGAGGAAATTCGAGAAGACCGGCGCATGGAACCTTCCTGTTGTTGACAGTGACAGGACTTATATAGGATTCGTGTCAAAGTCAAAGATTTTCTCCGCGTACAGGGACCAGCTTAAGCAGGTATCCCATGACTGATGCAATTTAACCGCAATTGATGACACAGGAAATGAAAACGGACATTAAAAATAATGACAGCTTGAAGGTCATATATATCAACGAGATCGCAAGACGCCTTGGAATAAAGGATTGGCAGGTGGAAAACTGCGCAAAGCTTTTTGCCGAAGGGGCCACTATACCTTTTGTCAGCCGTTACCGTAAAGAGCGCACGGGAGGGCTTGACGAGGTGGCGGTTGCGGAAGTGCGCCATTGGACCGATGTGTTCGGTGAGATGGAAAAGAGGAAGGAGCACATTCTTGAGACAATTTCTCAGGCGGGTGCACTGACCGGGGATCTGGAAAAGCATATCGTGGCTTGTGTTGACTCACGGGAACTGGAGGACTTGTATCTTCCTTTCAGGCCGAAAAGGAGGACAAGGGCGACTGTTGCCAAGGAGGCCGGGCTGGAACCTCTTGCTGACATGATGTATGACATGACAATTTCCGATCCGCTGAAAGAAGCCCGCAGATTTGCCGGTGACAAGGTGTCTACCGCTGATGAGGCCCTGGCCGGTGCGCGTGACATAATTGCGGAACGGCTTAGCGAGACAGCATCAGTACGTGAGACGCTCAGAAGAATATTCGGCACAAGACGTATCGTTACCAAAGCCACCAAGAAAGCTTCTTCACCTGAGGCGCAGAAATACAAGATATATTTTGATTATTCGGAACCTCTTGACAGGGTGGCACCTCACAGGATGATGGCTATGCTCAGGGCTGAGGATGAGGGATATATAAGCGTGAGGATAGATGCGGATGCAGAGAAATGCGGCAAGAAGATTTATTATGATTTCTGCCAGCAGAGGCGTTATCCTGCACCTCCTTTGGCTGAGCAGCTGCATCTTGCCTTTGATGATGCATACAAGAGGCTTCTTGAACCTTCCATCTCGAATGAGGTTTTGAAAGAAGCCAAGGAAAAGGCTGACATTGAGTCCGTAAGAATTTTCGGAGAGAATC
>DBLW01000065.1 GCA_002298075.1 Bacteroidales bacterium UBA714
GCAGGAGTAATGAACAGAGTGCGTATCTCTTGTTCTTTGAGTTCTTTCTTGTTTACTTTCATGACAATAAATCAGTTATGACTACTGCTGACAATTAGGTCTTTAACGTCAATATTAAGAACATTGGCTATATCATTAAGCGTTTTAAGGTCTGGCTGAACCGAATTGCTGCACCATTTACTTACAGTACAGTTGGACTTCCCAATCTGTTCTGCAAGCCATTTCCCTGTTTTCTGTTGTTCTGCAAGTACCACTTTTAGTCTGTTCAAATTAGCCATGAGGTAAAATGTTTTAATTCAAGAGCAAATTTATATAAATAGTCTTATAACATAAGTAACTTCCGATAATAATTATTATGAGAAAGTTAAAAAATAGATTAGATACCGTATTTTTATAAGATATTTTCTTCAATTTCAATTTTATGCCGACCCGTAGTAGTCCGCAGATTCTTTCTTACGGTGTCAAACGTGGAGTTGGTAAACTATTCGGCAAATGTTGCCGTCACAAATGATGCAGTTATATCTCCACCTATGGAAATCGATATTCCAAACGAAGTTCTTAAAAGAGATTTGGGTAATAGAACTGTGTTTCTTGATATGAATTTCAGTCATAGAAAGAACTCGCCTATTGGTCACAAAATAACGAATACATTCACATATTTGGAAAATCTCATTTTCATCCAAATCAAAACGTTTAAATGTATCTCGTGTGTATTTCAGAATAGCATTAAGTTTTTCATCATCTTCTTTATCTTTTTGCTGCTGGTATTGTTGTCGCTCACGCTGGTATTCATAGTGAAATAACTCCATTCGTTTTTTCTGAACTTCTTCGCTGTTTGAGATAGGAAAAGAAGCTAAAACTTTTTACTGCCCCTTTTCTTGACTGACACCCAAAATGATGGAGGAATAGCTTCTAAAATATATCTTGCCATGATAATGCAAAGATGATACATAAGTTTTAGTATGACATATCCGGCAGTCAAGATAAATGGGGGCAAACTCATTCGTATACTAAATATATTGCATACTTGGGAAGGATGCTTTGTCGCGTTTTGGTGGTTTTTGGGTGATGTTCTTGGCTGCGATGTATGGAAATTGGTTTGAAGAAGGCGGTTTTGTGGGGAGGCTTTGCTATCTTTGCCGGTGCTTTCTGTTTGCCGGGGTAATCATGCCGGTGCGGTCTGGCGGATTTTGAGTAAATTGGCTGCAGGTTTCGTGGCCGGATTTTTAAATAATAGGATGATATGATGAAAATTGCTGTACCTACGAGAGATGGACGGGTTGATGACCATTTCGGACATTGTGCTTATTATACTGTTTTTACCGTTGTTGACGGGAAGATTGTTTCGGAGGATAAGCTGGCTTCTCCTGAGGGCTGCGGGTGCAAGAGCGGAATCGCGCCTGTGCTCAGGCAGACGGGTGTGGCGGTCATGCTTGCCGGAAATATGGGACAGGGCGCAAAGAATGTGCTTGAGGCGCAGAGGATTGAGGTTCTGCGTGGATGTAGCGGTGATGTGAGGGAGCTTGCGGAGGCTTACCTTGCAGGAAAATTGCATGACAATGGTGAGGCGTGCGCTCATCATGATTGTCATTAGGGAGTTTGGTTGCTGTTGTAAGGCCGTATTATTAAATATATTTCATTGATTGTCGGTATCGTGGCATATGTTTGATTGGCTTGTACCGGCATTCAATCAGTGATGATTGTGTGATTACCATTGGTTCCTTACAGGATTTTATTGGTTCTCTTCTTTTGACATGCGCCTTATGCGTTTGGGGATGGGGTAGAGGGCGTCTATTTCTGCTTCGAGGGCGGCTTGGCGCTTCATTATTTCTTCTTGTTCGCGTTTTGCGGAAGCTTTGCTTTGATTGCGCCGCCTGCTTTCCTCTTGCATTTCGGGGAAGACGGTCCGGATTTGGCCTGTGATTCTGTCGAGCAATGTCTCAAGGCGTTCACTTCCGCATGTCTCGCATTCCCATATGGTGAGCACATGCCAGCCTAAGGCGGTCAGATGAGCTGCCGTCACTTCGTCCCTGTGCCTGTTGCGGGCTATCTTGGTTTCCCAAAATTCTCTGTTGCTTCGCGGAGTGACATATTTGGAGCAATTCTCATGTCCGTGCCAGAAGCAGCCGTTGACAAGAATTATGGTTTTCCAGCGGGCCAGCACGATGTCAGGCGTGCCGGGAAGGCTTTTGACATGGATACGGAACCGGAAGCCACGTTTATGCAGACCGCGTCTGACGGCAAGCTCCGGGCCGGTGTTTTTGCTCCTGATGCTTGCCATGCACTTGTGGCGCTGCTCTTTTGTCATCCTGTCTGCCATTCCTTCCCGCTGTTGTTTATTTTTCCTGTCTGAATGCGCTTAAGATACGGCGCAGGCCTTCTTCAAGCATGCTTCTCGGACATGCTATGTTAAGGCGTATGAAGCCTTCGCCCTCCGGACCGTACATTGTGCCTGGATTGACTTTGACTTTATGCTCCTTTTCGAGTCTGCATGCAATATCGCATGAACACTCTCCAGATGCACTGCAGTCTATCCAAACGAGATATGTGCCCTCGAGAGGTGTTATACGCAGCTCCGGCAGATATTTCCCGAACCATTCTTTTAGATAGAGGTAATTCGCATAGATGTATTCCCGAAGAGAATCAAGCCATTCTCCGCTTTCATTGTAGGCGGCTATTGTGGCAAGCACTCCGAACGGATTTACATCGCAGACTTCATTTTCATTGATTGCCTTGTCAATCCGTTGCCTGACGGTTTCGTCTGAAGCTATTATGTTTGCGATTTGCAGGCCCGCAATGTTGAAAGCTTTGCTTGGAGAAACGCATGTCACTGAATTTTTCTGGAATTTTTCAGAAATTGAAGCGAATGGAATGTATTTGTGCTCTCCATAAGTCAGTTCGCAATGAATCTCGTCCGCTATTATAAATACGTTGTGTTTCAAGCAGATGTCTCCGATTCTGGTAAGCTCTTCAAGTGTCCATACCCGTCCGGAGGGATTATGCGGATTGCATAGAATCATAAGCTTGGCTTTCGGGTCTTTTGCTTTCTCCTCAAGGTCTTCAAAGTCAATTGAATATTTCCCCTCGTTATTAATCAACCTGTTGGAGGAGAGCTCGCAGCCGTTGTTCCTGATTGACGAGTAGAAGCAATTGTAGGCAGGAGTCTGGATTATGACTTTGTCACCCGGCTCTGTCATTGCCTTGATTATTGCCGAAAGTGCAGGCACGACTCCGCTTGTGTAAATAATCCATTCAGGCCTGGTTTCCCATCCGTGTCTTCCGGAGAACCATCCTGTTACTGCGTCGTAATAAGCCTGAGGCACTTTCGTATAGCCGAAAATGCCATGCTCCACGCGCTCGCGCAAAGAGCTTATGATTGCCGGAGCAGTCTTGAAATCCATGTCAGCCACCCACATAGGCAGCACTCCGTCCTCTTGCGGAGTGTCCCATTTGCAGGAATTTGTACCTCTTCTGGGAGTTATTCCGTCAAAATCGTATTTCATATCGTGATATATGCCTGCCGGTCCGGTGTGCTGGAATCCAGTCGGCCGGTCCGTTTAATCTAATTTCGCAAATTTACTGAAAGAAATCAAAACCTCGCTTGCTGCAATGAAAATTTAAGGCAGGGCCTCTGATGCAGACAGAAATCCTGAGCATATGAACGAACAATCAATTATAGTATCCGCCCAAAGTCTATTGTTGCTATCATGAACGGTTGTCATGAACAGTCATCATGAATGGTAATCATGAACACCCTAAAGAAGTTCAATCCTGCAGTCTGCCGGTGCCTTGATGTTGCCGTCAATGATTATTTCTCCATAGCTTTCCGACTTGATGCAGCCTGTTCGCGGATTCTTTATGCTTCTAACTGGGCTGTTTATGGTGGCATGCACGCTGCTGTATTCAAATGTAAGGTCGCAGCTGCTGTCCATTATGCAGTTTTCAAGTATCAGATTTTCAGCATAGCAAAGGGGCTGCGTACCTGAAATCCTGCAATTTACCAGCCTCAGGTTACGTGAATGCCAGCCGAGGTATTCGCCGTTCAGCTCAGAGTCATATACCGTTCTCCGAACTATTTCAGTGACATGATAAGCAGGCAGACCGGGCATACGGCTTCCGAGCATATCAGGAGCAAGGTCATAGGCCTGGCAAAGGAAAGGCTCCTGTCTTCGGACAAGACCATGAGCCAAATAGCCTATGAACTTGGATTCCAGTATCCTCAGCATCTCAGCAGGATGTTCAAACAGGTCGTCGGGCAGACTCCGAATGAATACAGGAAATTAGGGTAGGCAAGCCTCACCCGCGATAAGATGCAGGGGTAAGGCCGGTCTTGGCTTTGAAGAATGTGTGGAAGGCGGCTGTGCTTGAGAATTTCAGCCTTTTTGCAATTTCCTTTATGGGAATGTCCGAATATTTCAGCATGTTCTTCGCCTCGAGTATCACAAATGAGTCTATCCACTGCGGTGCGGACTGTCCGCTGACTTCCTTTATTAGCTTTGAAAGATATTTAGGGGTAAAGCACAGCCTGTCTGCATAATATGTGACATTACGCTCTTCGTTATGGTGTTCACGCACAAGGGAGAGAAACTCCTCGAATACGAGTTTGGAACGTGCGGAATGCGTGCGGGGCATTTGGCTGGCCTGTGAGATTCTGTCCGTCCACATTGTCCCGAGCATGCAGAACACGGACGACACGAGGAATTTGAGTGCGTCATCCGTATTAGGCATACCGGAGCGGTAAAGTTTTTCCGCAAGAGAGAAGTAACCTTTGTAGATTTCGCATTCATCGTCGTTCAGGCTTATGCACGGATTGTTCAGCACAGACATGCTTTCGTTGAAAAGTCTTGCCAGGTCATATCGTATGTTTGTCATGAATTCTGACGATGCCGCTACTGCGATGAAATGTATTGATTCTTTTTCGTCTGCCTTGTAAACTCTGCTTATGTTTCCCGGTGTGCTGATAATGAGCGAGTTCTCCTTGATATTATATCTCTTCAGATTGATTTCGG
>DBLW01000129.1 GCA_002298075.1 Bacteroidales bacterium UBA714
CCTCCCTTGCGGTATGAATTGACCTCCTCCTGGATTTTGCCGAGCATCTTTTCGCGTGCCGCATCAGTCTCAGGGTCAAGTCCGTTCTCACGTGCCCATGACTTGAGAGCCTCCTTGTTCGGAGTAACCAGGGCGATTGTGTACGGGTCCTGGCTATTGTGCAGAAGGGCACCGTCGATATAGCGCGAATTCTCCACAAGGGACTCCTCGATGCTCTCCGGAGAATATTTCTCACCGTCCGACGCAATCAGCAGAGACTTGAAGCGGCCCACTACATAGAGCATCTCGGCATCACGCATATATCCCATGTCACCGGTATGCAGCCAGCCGTCAACTATGGTGTCAGCAGTTGACTTAGGATTCTTCCAGTATCCGGCCATCACGTTCTCCCCCTTTATGCAGATTTCTCCCTTCACGCCATAAGGCTGCTCAACTCCGTCCGCATCAAGAATCTTTATCTCCATCGGAGACACGACCTTTCCGGAAGAGCCGAGGATATGCCTTGCAGGAGCGTTTGCCGAAATGATGGGAGTGGCCTCTGACAGGCCGTAGCCCTGATACATAGGAATGCCCACAGCATACCAGTACCTCTGGAGGTCAATGTCAAGCAGGGCACCGCCGCCTACAAAGAACCTCATCTGTCCGCCGAGTCCCTCACGGACTTTCTTGAATATAACCTTGTCGAAAATCCACATCAGAGGGCGTCTCCAGCAATCTGCCAGACCGCCCTTGTTGTAGCCTTCCTTATTGTACTTAATTGCATTGTCCAGAGCGAAATTGTAGAGTTTCTCCACGACCGGGCCGCTTTTCTTTATCGTTGCCTCGATGTTTTTCTTGAAGCTCTTGGCAAGAGTAGGAACGGAAAGCATAACGGTCGGCTTAAGTTCCTTTATGCTTGACGGGATGTTGCGCAGAGCCTCTTTGCCGGATTTTCCGGAAGGCACGGTACCGATTGAAGCGCCGTATGACATCATGGTATAGAAACCTGCCACATGGGCGAAGCAGTGGTCGAGAGGAAGGATGATGAGCATCCTGTCCTGCGGAGTTACGCCGATTACCGACTGTGCCTGCTCCACATTGGCGGTATAGTTCCTGTGCGTGAGGAGTATGCCCTTAGGGTCGGCCGTAGTGCCTGAGGTATAGCTGATGTTGGCATAGTCATCCGGACCTATGGACTTGAATCTCTGCACGAAAAGCTCACGGTTGCGGGCAAGGAAGTCATCGCCCATTTTCATCACGTCACCTATATAGATTTCATTCTCCCTCATGTCAGGAATCTCATCGAACACGATCACCTTCTCGACAAGCGGGCATTCCGGAAGTATCTTGCGGATTTTCTGAAGCTGGAACTTGGAGGTCACTACATATTTGGAATCCGAATGCCTGATGCGGAAAACAAGGTCATTTGCCTCCTCCAGTTTGATGGAAAGCGGCACATTGACAGCTCCAGCATAGAGAACGCCAAGCTCTCCGATGACCCAGAGATTGCGCCCCTCGCTCAGATAGGACACCTTCTCCCCTTTCTGCACACCGAGCGCCATAAGCCCGGCACCTATTCTGTAAGCCTGCCTGAGCGTCTCGCTGTAAGTTGTCGGCTCCCATACGTCACCAATCTTCTCCCACAGGAACGTGTTGTCAGAAAACTCCGCCACATATTTCTCGACGAAGTCTATTATTGTAGTTCTCTCTGTCATAATGCTATAATTATACGGTTAATACGAATTTGCGGCAGGGATTCCTCCAAGAAACCCCTGCCGCAAAATATCATTATTCGTTTTTGAAAAGTCCGAAAAGCTCGGCATCAATCCTGTCCGTCACTTCCCTGAAATCCTCAGGACGGTTCTCGAACTTGATGCGGTCCACGTCAAGTACAAGAAGCTTGTGCTCATAGCCGCCTATCCAGTTCTCATAACGCTCATTAAGGCCTGTTATATAGTCGATGCGGATGCTCTTCTCATACTCACGGCCGCGCTTCTGAATCTGGCTCACGAGATTAGGGATGGACGAACGCAGATAAATCAGAAGGTCAGGCGGATTCACAAGTGACATCATCAGGTCAAAGAGGTCGGAATAATTCTCGAAATCCCTCGTGCTCATGAGTCCCATGCCGTGAAGATTCGGAGCGAAGATGCGCGCGTCCTCATATATGGTCCTGTCCTGGATTATCACATCATCGCATTTTGAAATGTCAACAACGTCCTTGAAACGCTTGTTAAGAAAATACACCTGAAGGTTGAACGACCACCTTTCCATGTCCTCATAGAAATCGGCGAGGTATGGGTTATAGTCAACGGACTCGAATCTCGGAGTCCAGCCGTAATGTGCGGCGAGCATCTTGGTAAGTGTAGTCTTTCCGCTGCCGATATTACCTGCAATCGCAATATGCATGATATTCTTTCGTTTTCGGATGCCGTCCGTTCCCGGCCGGGAATTTCGCGGCGGCTTCTCAGTTTCACAATAATTATTTAGCAAAAATAACAAACCTTTTTTTATTTTTGTGTCTCTAAATGATTTTTTGAATGATACACATAGAATATTTTACATTCAACGCCTTTCAGGAACGATGCAGCATAGCATGGGACGAAAACGGTTCATGCGCAATCTTTGACCCGGGAGCGGAGTCGGAACAGGAACTTGCCTCCGTCACCGGTTTCATAAAGGCCAAAGAACTGTTTCCCAAATGCATAATACTCACCCACGCGCATTTCGACCATATTTACGGGATGTCACGCCTCTGCAAAGAATACGGCATACCGGTATATATGCATGAAAAGGAAATGTTCACCCTGACCTCGTCAAACGGACAGCTCTGCAAGGCATTCGGACTTCCCGTGCCACAGGAATATCCTTTCTGCGGCACCCAAGACAGCACCCTGGCGCGCTTCATATCGGAAGGCGACACGATAGATGTCGGGAACCTGCATTTCGAGGTAATTGAGACTCATGGACATACACCAGGGGGAGTGTGCTATCTGGAGCGCAGCGAAAAGGTACTCATAAGCGGCGACACGCTTTTTGCAGGAAGCATCGGCCGCACCGACCATCCGGGCGGAGACTATGACGCTCTCATGCAAGGGATTTTCAGCAAGCTGATGGCCCTTGACGGTGACATCACAGTGATACCGGGCCACGGGCCGTGCACCACAATAGCAGACGAGCGCACAAAAAATCCGTTCCTGATGCCTTTCAACGAGCCTTACGAGGAATAACGGCGGCAATCCGCGAGACTGAAGACAGGCAGACCGGAGTGAGCGGACCAATGAAGACAAAAGCAGATAAATGGACATAAAGAACGAATATATAGAAATACAGGGCGCGAATGCCCATAACCTGAAGAACGTGAGCCTTTCCATCCCGAGAGGCAAATTCGTGGTCGTGACAGGATTGAGCGGAAGCGGGAAGTCATCATTGGCCTTCGACACCATCTATGCCGAGGGGCAGCGCCGGTATATGGACACGCTGTCAACATATGCCAAGCATTTCATGGGCATATTGGAGAAGCCGGAAGTGGAATCCATAACAGGACTCAGCCCGATTATCGCCATAGAGCAGAAGACCACAGGCAACAATCCGCGCTCCACTGTGGGCACAATCACGGAGATATACGATTTCCTCAGGCTGCTTTACGCAAGGGCCTCTAAGGCATATTCCCCACATACGGGCAAGGAAATGGTCAGATATACGGACGAGCAGATTGTGTCACTTATAGTGGACAATTACAGGGACAGGAAATGCTACCTGCTCGCACCTGTCGTAAAAGGCAGGAAAGGCCATTACAAGGAACTGCTTGAACAGATGCGCAAGCGCGGATATACGCAGGTAAGGATTGACGGAAAGCTCTTTGAGCTGAATGAAGTCACCGCCCTGGACCGCTACAAGGCTCATTTCATAGAACTGGTCGTGGACAGGCTGAAGCCGTCTGAAAAAGACGTGAAACGTATCCGCGAATCGGTCATGTCCGCCCTGAACCTCGGCAAAGGCTCCCTTGCCGTGATGGACATGGAGACGGAAGCCATAAACCATTATTCGAAGCATCTTGTATGCCCGGACACAGGCCTGTCTCTTGCCGAGCCAGCGCCGCATTCGTTCTCATTCAACTCTCCGCAGGGATATTGCCCGCACTGCAAAGGTCTCGGGACAATAGTTGACGTCAACATGGACACCATAATCCCCGACAGGAAAGTGTCCATCGCGGACGGAGGAATAGTTCCGCTCGGAAAAATACGCGAGACCAAGAAATTCGACATAATCAGGTCCATCGCACGCAAATACAATTTTTCGCTGTACGACCCGATAGAAGACCTACCTGATGAGGTCGTATCCCTCATTGTATATGGCTCGGATGAACTGTTCAGGGTCGGGGAAGGCACATCTTCAGAAATGATGTCATTCCCGGGAATCGTGGAAGACATACAGGAAAAGATAACATGCCCTGTCTGCGGAGGCTCAAGGCTGAATAAGGAAGCCTCTTATTTCAGGATGGCAGGCAAGACCATAACTGAGGTCGCAGCAATGGAAATAAGCCAGCTGCACGAATGGTTCTCATCAATCGGTGACACGCTCGACAAGCGCGAGTCCCTTATTGCGCGCGACATATTGAAAGAGCTGAGGGACAGGACCTCATTCCTGCTTGACGTTGGACTTGATTATCTGTCCCTGGACAGGACCACATC
>DBLW01000126.1 GCA_002298075.1 Bacteroidales bacterium UBA714
TATCTTTGTATCCAGATCTGCTTTATTTGTTTTTATCAGTTTATGTTTACTGCAAAGGCTTTCTTTACAGTAGAAAAAAGAATAGATTACAATGAAGAAAATATCATTTTTGGAGGAAGACTTTCTGAATACAAATACTATGATATGCACCACATAGTAGAACAAGTCATCAAGTATGCTGATTCAATTTAAGATAGAAACTCACTAATGTCCGGTAAAAAATCGAGATAAAACAACATAACCCCATGAATTCAAACAACTTACAAAGATTTTGCAATTCAACCGATTTGAAAAAGACAACAGATTAATTATCAATACTATACCACAATAGAGCGGTTTAAATTGCACTTTTTATACTTATTAACCAGGTCCGTGGATTTTAACCGGACACTAATGTTGGCTTTTATCAATATGAATTTTAAAATCTGCGACAGTCCATTCTTCGGATTCATGCAGATTATTTAAACGTTTTGCGTAAATTTGCCAGTTTATAATTTCATTCGGCATGAAGACGGCGATTGTCATATTGAACTGGAACACGGAAGGCTTCCTCAAAAGGTTTCTTCCGGGGCTTCTGCACTCCGTACAGGAAGAAGATGCAGAAGTCATAGTCGCGGACAACGCCTCCACAGACGGTTCCATAGCCATGATGAAAGAATTTTTTCCTCATGTAAGGACAATCACATCCGAAAAGAATCTCGGTTTCACGGGAGGATACAACAGGGCATTCGATATAATCGTACCGGAAAAAGCAGGAAAAGCAGACAAAGAAGCAGACGGAATAGAGAATGAAAGGGAGATTGCAGAAGTTTCCGGAAAGCCTGCCAAAGAAGCAAGGGCATGCCGCAAGGCAGATGAAGCCCCGGAATATTTCGTTTTGATAAACTCAGACATAGAAGTCACGCCCGGATGGCTAAGGCCCCTGACGGACTGGATGGACAGTCACCAGGAATGCGGTGCATGCGCTCCAAAGCTGCACAGCCTGCAAGAAAGGGAGATGTTCGAGTATGCCGGTGCTGCCGGAGGATGGCTCGACAAATACGGATACCCGTTCTGCAGGGGGCGTGTGATGAAAAGGCTTGAACGGGACTGCGGACAATACGACACGACGGAAAATGTGTTCTGGGCCACAGGAGCCTGCCTTATGGTAAGGAGCAGCCTTTACAGGAAGCTCGGAGGACTCGACGGAAGGTTTTTCGCACATATGGAGGAAATAGACCTGTGCTGGAGGATGCAGCTCGAAGGTCATAAGGTCACGGTAGTGCCGCAATCGCTTGTATATCATGTAGGCGGAGGCACACTGTCTCAGACATCGCCTTTCAAGCTATTCCTGAACTACCGTAACAATCTGCTGATGCTCAGCAACAATCTCGGCAAGACCTTTGCGCTCGGGCTATACAGAAAAGGCATGGACCCCACAAAGGCAGCACAGAAAGGCCTGAGGATGGCAAGACACAGGATTTTCATGAGAATGATCCTTGACGGGCTATCCTCTGCAGCATATCTCGCGTTATTCAAGCGTGAGTGCTTCAAGGCCGTATGGAAGGCGCACGGAGAATACAGGAGCAAGCGCAATTCTCCTGACGTGGCACAGATACGTGACTATCTCGAAAGGCATGGCAAAGCATCCTCTGTCGAAGGATGGTACAGCCGGTGGATAATACCGCAGGCGATGTTGAGAGGAAAAGACATATTCCGGAGCATCAGGAAAGAGGATTTTTATAAAGGATAATTTTTGACAAAATGAAAATAATCATCTCAGGGGCAGGAGAAGTCGGTTCTCACCTCGCAAAAATGCTGAGCAATGAAGCCAATGACATCACCGTCATAGATTCCGACCAGGGCAGGCTTGAAGCTCTCGCATCCAATACGGATGTCATAACCGTCGAGGGCAACCCGTCGGCCATACGCACTCTCAGTGAGGCTGGAGCGGCTGAGGCGGACCTTTTCATTGCAGTGAACCCGTCAGATTCCCAGGATGTGAATATAGTGAGCGCCATATTGGCGAAGAAACTCGGCAGCAAAAAAGTCACCGCAAGGATAAACAATGAGGAATATCTCACATACGAGAACAAATACCTGTTCACGGAAATGGGCATAGACCTGATGTTCTATCCGGAAAAAATCGCGGCCGGGGAAATAATAGACCTGCTCAAGAGGACTGCTGCAGCCGATTCGCTTGACTTCGCAAGGGGCAAGCTTCAGATTGCGGTATTCAAGCTCGAGGAAGAGTCCCCTCTCATAGGGATGAACATGGCGGAGTTCAGCACCGTAGCGGCCGAGGAGGGCCAGAAATTCAGGGTCGTCGCCATATCCAGGAACGACGAGACCATCATCCCTAAATTCGACACCAAGTTCAAATATCATGACCTTGTCTTCATCATTTCCAAGAGGGAGGGCATGGACATGCTGATGAAATACATCGGCAAGCGTAACATAGAGGTCAACAACCTTATGATTCTCGGGGGAAGCCCCATCGGCGAAATGGTCGCCAAGCAGCTCAGCAGGCAGATGGAGTCCATCAAGCTGATAGAGATGAACAAGGAGAAATGCATAGATCTTTCCGAAAAGCTGCCAGGCAATGTGATAATCGTGAACGGGGACGGAAGGAACTCTGACATGCTGCAGGAGGAATCAATACGCGAATATGATGCTTTTGTAGCAGTGACCAACAATTCGGAAACCAACATCCTGGCATGTGTAGCCGCCAAAAGGCTCGGTGTCGCAAGGACCATCGCAGAGGTGGAGAACCTTGAATACATCAGGCTCGCCGAGAGCATGGGAGTGGACGCTGTGATAAACAAGAAGCTCATAACGGCAGGCAGGATATTCAAATTCACCCTGAGCAACAAGGTCCGTTTCATCAAATACATGAGCGGCACGAATGCGGAAGTTCTGGAGTTCATCGTGTCACCTGATACTGCGATAACAAAGAAAGCCCTCAAGGACATGGACTTCCCGAAAAACGCCATCATAGGTGGCGTCATAAGGGGCAATGAATCATTCATAGCCGTAGGCGACACCCAGATTCAGGCATACGACAGGGTTGCGGTCTTCGCTCTTCCGGAGGCCGTCAAAGAAGTTGACAGATTTTTCAGATAAACCGTAAGATGGCAAGCTACCTCCAGATAGAAAACATATCGAAATCATACGGGCCTAAGATTCTTTTCGAGAATATAGGCTTCAACATAAACGAAGGAGACAAAATCGCGCTCATAGCTCCCAACGGAACCGGCAAGACATCGCTCATGCGTATTCTCGCCGGCAAGGACAAGTCAGATTCAGGAGGAAAGATAATGTTCCTCAAAGACATAAGCATCGCTTTCCTTGAACAGGAATACGCGTTCGACCCGGAAAAGAGCATATTCAGCCAGATAATGTCTTCAAGTGCGGAGTTCACCTCAGGGCTTGACCAGGAACACCTGTGGGAATACGAGCGCAGGGTCATCAAACTCCTCGGAAATTTCAATCTAACGGACCCTGAGCAGCAGATGAAGGAACTTTCCGGAGGTGAGGTCAAGCGTGTGGCAATAACGCAGATGCTTGCCTCGGAGGCGGACTTCTTCATCATGGACGAGCCGACCAACCACCTTGACATTGACGCGATTGAATTCATGGAAGGCTATCTGAGCCGTTCAAGGTGTACCCTCCTTATGGTCACGCATGACCGGTATTTCCTGGACAGGGTGTGCAATACAGTCATGGAAATGGACCATGGCGCAATATACACCTACCGCGGGAATTATCAGAATTACCTTGAGAAGAGAGAGGAAAGGATTGCCAACTACAATGCAGAGACGGACAAGGTGCGCAATATCCTGCGCCGTGAGCTTGAATGGATGCGCAGCACCCCATGCGCAAGGACCGGCAAGGCAAGATACCGCATCAACGCATTCTACGACCTCAAGGACAGGGCTTCGCAGACATATACGCAGAAGCAGGTCAGCATGTCGGAGATGAAAGGCGCGACAAGGCTCGGCACCAAAATAATCAACTGCCGCGACCTGAGTTTCTTCTACGGGGACAAATGCTACCTTGACAAATTCACATACAATTTCCAGAGGTATGAGAAAGTCGGCATTGTCGGACGCAACGGAGCGGGAAAATCCACATTCCTGAACATCCTGACAGGAAACTATACTCCGGAAATGGTCTGCACAGACCCAGGCTCATACTCATATGGCTCCGGATGCGGCCTGATGACCGGAATCATAGAACGCGGCGAATCGCTAAAAGTAGGATATTACCACCAGAGCGGAATGAAGTTCAATCCTCAGGATACAGTCCTTGACATTGTGAATGACACCTCACTCCTGAACAGGTTTCTCTTCCCTCATGACATGCTCAACAACAAAGTCGAAAAGTTGAGCGGAGGAGAGAGGCGCAGGCTGTACCTGCTGACCATACTGATGCAGCAGCCGAATCTTCTGATTCTGGATGAGCCGACCAACGACCTGGACATTGTCACCCTCAACATACTTGAGGAATATCTCAAGGAATTTGCAGGTTCGCTGATAATCGTGTCGCATGACCGCCATTTCCTCGACAAGCTGGTTGACCACCTGTTCATATTCTGCGGCGACGGGCTTGTGAAGGATTTTGTCGGAAGCTACAGCGAGTACAGGGAGTTCATAAAGGAATATGAGGCGCAGCAGCGCTCCGCGGCCCGTGCACAAGAAAAGGCGGAAAAAGAAAAGGAAGCCGCGAAGGCCAAGGCTTCTGCATCTGCGGAACCTGTCCCGGCCAAAAAGAAGAAGCTGAGCTGGAAGGAGCAGAGGGAGATGGAGCAGCTTGAAAAGGACCTGGAGACTCTTGCAGCGGAAAAGGCGGAGCTGGAAACCATGCTCGGCAACGGCGCCTTGCCTTTTGACAAGCTCCAGTCAGCATCCGAACGAATCGGGCAGATACTGGCGGAGACAGACGAAAAAGAGCTCCGTCTTCTGGAGCTCTACGAAACTATTTCATAAGCCTCTTCCTTGCCCACGGGATTACTCCTGCAGGCGCCTGCTCCGATGCAAGCAGTTCCTTCATCTTCTTCATGTACGGGGCAATGTGCGAATAGAACATCACCAGTCCGTCACACAATACATTCAGCCCGGTCTCGCCGTTCTCGCCCCTGCTGAAACGGTGCTTCGGACACTCTCCGTGACATGCGAAATACCATCTGCACTGCCCGCACCTGCGCGGAAGCGAATTGCGTTTGGAAATCCCGAAGTTCCACTGCTCCTGCGATGTCATCATACCTCTGAGAGAATCCTCACCGACATTGCCGAGGCGGTATTCCGGATATACGAAATGGTCGCACGGATAAAGGTCTCCGTTATGCTCTATTACAGAGTTGCCGCCGCAAGTCTCCGCAAATACGCACA
>DBLW01000052.1 GCA_002298075.1 Bacteroidales bacterium UBA714
AGTACTGCGTACTTCTTCCGGTGATCATTGCCGTTACGCTGTTCTTGTGGCTTGTGCCGGTTGACTTTTTCGGCATTGAGGCCCTCACGGTCGTGCAGCAGAGAATGATCGCCATTTTCGCATTTGCGGCCCTCATGTGGATGTTTGAGATTATCCCGGCCTGGACTACATCTGTGGTGGTAATCGTTTTCATGCTTCTGACGATATCCGACAAAGGTTTCGGATTCTTTGTCAATAATGTGAGCGATGCCAGTGCTTTCGTCGATTACAAAGCTATCATGGGAGCGTTCGCCAATCCTATCATCATGCTCTTCCTCGGAGGATTCGTCCTTGCCATTGCTGCAACCAAGGTTGGCCTTGATGTACAGCTCGCAAAAGTCCTTCTCAAGCCTTTCGGCACGAATCCTAAGACAGTTCTTCTCGGTATCCTTTGCGTGGTTGCGGTATTCTCAATGTTCATGAGCAACACCGCCACTGCAGCCATGATGCTGGCCTTCCTTACCCCTGTCCTCAAGTCGCTTCCGGCAGACGGAAAGGGGCGTATCGGACTTGCTCTTGCAATTCCTGTCGCTGCAAATATCGGCGGTATCGGAACTCCTATCGGAACCCCTCCGAATGCCATTGCCCTCGGATATCTCAATGACATGGGCATGGGTGTGTCATTCGTAGATTGGATGATACGCATGATTCCTTATGTAATCGTTATGATTGTCGTGGCATGGGTTCTCCTGCTTGTGCTCTTCCCTTTCAAGGCAAAGAAAATTGAGCTTAAGATTGAAGGGGGCGCCAAGAAAGGATATCAGACTTACGTAGTATATGTCACTTTTGCTGTCACTATCCTCCTGTGGGTTACTGAGTCACTTACAGGTCTCAACTCCAATATTGTGGCCCTGATTCCTTTCGCAGTGTTTGCTGCAACCGGAGTAATCGGCAAGAAGGATCTTTCAGAGATTGAGTGGTCAGTGCTTTGGATGGTTGCAGGCGGACTTGCCCTTGGTGTCGGCCTCATGAAGACAGGTCTGGCCAATACACTTGTTACAGCCATCCCATTTGCGCAGATGTCACCTTTCATCGTGATGGTGGCTACAGGAATCATCGGATATGCCATATCCAACTTCCTCTCGCATTCTTCGGCTGCAAACCTTCTTTGCCCTATCATTGCTGTCATCGGAGGTGCCATGGCAACTGAGCTTGAGCCTTTCGGAGGCGTGCAGGCACTGCTTATCGGACTCGCGTTCTCTACTTCCGTCGCAATGCTTCTTCCGATATCGACTCCTCCGAACGCAATCGCAAGTTCTACGGGTCTTGTTGAGACTAAGGACATGCTTAAGGTCGGTGTTGTCATGGGAGTAGTGGGACTTGTCCTCGGATATGCGCTCCTTATGGTCGTAGGATTCTGATAGGACAGTCTATCGGTCTGACACTTTCAGAAAGGAGATTGCAACTTTGTTTCTGCTCTCGCCTTTAGCTATATTTGTCCTGACGGACATATATACGCCTTGGTCTCGGCATAACCAAAGTAAACTTTGTTTCTGCTCTCGACTTTAGCTATATTTGCACGGCGATTGGACAAGCGTCCGGTCGCCGTCTGCTTTTTGAAAAGTTCCGCTGTAACTGTTAAGTGTAAATATAATTGAAAATGAAAGGTTTATTAAAGATTATCCTTGCCATTGCGCCTGCTGTGGCGGCATTGGACATGTCGGCAGCCGAAAAGGACCATTCTGCTGCAAAAGATCATCTGCAGAATCATTACAAACTTTACGGATTCGTCCGTAACTATTTTGCCTTTGACACAAGAGAAAGCAAATCCGGAACCGGTGATCTCTTCTACTATCTGCCTAAAGACAGGAACCTCAATGAACTCGGGGAAGACCTGAATGCCCAGAACTCCTTCCGTTTCCTCGCACTTACATCCCGTCTCGGGGTGGATGTGAGCGGCTATCATATCGGCAAGACACATTTCGGTGCAAAAATAGAGGGTGACTTCTATGCCGGTCTTTCCGGTTCTACAGGAACTGCTACTGCAAGGCTCAGGCAGGCATATGCAACAATATCATGGAAAGAACTTCCGATGAGAAATGACAGCAAGGCGGATGTCGCCTTAAAAGTAGGTCAGGCATGGCATCCTATAGCAGCTGACCAGCCTGATGTTTTTGATTTGTCCGCAGGAGCCCCATTCAATCCTTTCAGCAGAACTCCTCAGGTGACTATGGATGCCAGCCTCGGCAATCACTGGATACTTACGGCTTCTCTCCTGTGGCAGATGCAATATACCTCTGCCGGACCTTCGGGTGATGTCTCTTCCTATATAAAGTATTCATGTACTCCTGAAATATATGCCGGTTTTACATTTACTACGCATGGATTTCTAGTTCAGACAGGAATTGATATGCTTAGCATGAAGCCTCGTTGGCAGGGAGAGGTGCGTATGATAGACCCTAATAGTAAGGATGCTGAAATAACGTTGACCCGCAAAGTTTCAGATCGTCTTACTACTTTTTCGACATATTTATATTTGCAATATAAAAAAAACAAGTTCACTTTAAAGGCCAAGACAACGGACGGTTCTGCAGGTGAGCATATCGGCCTTATGAGCGGATATGGTGTGACTGCAAAATATGACGCACTCAATGAAGACGGTCATTGGGACTATGCTCCGCTGCATTCATCATCATCATGGCTGTCATTGAGCTATGGCAAAAAATGGCAAGGGACATTATTTCTCGGATATGTGAAGAATCTTGGCTCTTTCTTTGACCTTCTTAATGAAGATGGCGTGACTGCCGCAGATGATTTCTGGTTCAACAAGAACGGCTTCAAGAATTTGAATCAGATTGTGCGTGTCAGCCCGCAGGTACTGTTCAATTACGGCAAGCTGGCTCTCGGCCTTGAATATGAGTTTACGGCAGTGCAGTATGGTGACGGCAAGTCATACAATAAACGCGGACTTTCACTTGAAGACCTGCACTGGATATCGAATCACCGTGTTCAGATGGTCGTGAAATTCTCCTTCTGACATGATTCTTCCAATATTGCCTTATAAGATAAAGGGTGCACATGCCAACATCGTGCACCCTTATTTTATGCGCTGAAAGATAGGGCAGTTACTGAAAATTTGATTAAATTCGCATGATGGACTTTACCGTGCATAGCCTATTATATATAGGAATGGGAAGCGCGAAAACCATGCATAGAAAAACAGAATTACATATTATGCTAAAGAAAATCATTATCGCGGCTTTGTTTCTGTCGGCTTCATTGACGGCAGTTTCTTCCGAAGCCATCAGCCCCAAGGCAGACGAAGCGGCTGTTGTAATTGCTGGAAATGCAAGATTTACTGTCCTGACACCTCAGCTAATACGTATGGAATGGAGTGCTGACGGCTGTTTTGAAGACAATGCCACTCTTACTTTCGTAAACCGTCGCATGCCTGTGCCTGAGTACAAGGTGGTCAGGAGCAAATCCAAGACAGTTATACGCACATCCGCACTTACCCTGACCTACAGGATGACCGGCAAATTCACAGATGAGAATCTGAGGGCCGAATTTATGCTTAACGGCAGGAAAGTCATCTGGACGCCTGGGCTTAAGGATACTCTCAATCTTCTGGGTACGACAAGGACGCTTGACGGATGCAGTGGCAGTAAACTTAATGAACAGATGGAGAACGGACTTTTGTCAAGGTCCGGGTGGAGCCTGGTTGACGACAGCCGGAACCATCTGCTGGTTCCCGTGGAGTCACATTGGAAAGAGTGGATCGGCACGCGTCCTGAAGGAGATAGGCAGGATTTCTATCTTTTTGCATACGGACATGACTATAAGAAGGCGTTGGCGGACTATTCTGCGATAGCCGGACGTTCCCCGATGCCTCCGAAATATACTTTCGGCTATTGGTGGAGCCGTTATTGGCAGTATTCCGACAATGAGTTCCGTGACCTTGTTTCGCGCATACGTTCCATTGGTATTCCTATCGATGTCCTGATTGTCGACATGGACTGGCACGAAACGTGGGGACTCCGAAAACGGAATTCACCCAAGGATGCTTACGGACAGCGTATCGGATGGACCGGCTATACATGGCAGAAAGAATTGTTCCCGTCTCCGGAGAATTTTCTAGAATGGACAGAGAGGGAAAAACTTAAAGTAGCACTTAATCTTCACCCTGCTTCCGGAATAGAGCCTTTTGAAGAGCCTTATGCTGATTTTGCCAAGGAATATGGCTGGAAGGAAGAAGGTAAAGGAATACCTTTCCGGATGTCAGAGCAGAAATGGGCTGACACTTATTTCAAAACCGTGCTGGACCCGATGTCTGATGCTGGAGTTGACTTCTGGTGGCTTGACTGGCAGCAGTGGAAAGAGTCCAAATATGTGCCCGGGCTTTCAAATACATTCTGGCTTAATCACACATTCTTCACTCATGCCAAGGAGATGTCCCCTGAAATTCGTCCATTCATCTATCACCGCTGGGGAGGACTGGGCAGCCACCGCTATCAGCTTGCTTTTTCCGGTGACACATATGCCACATGGGAGAC
>DBLW01000195.1 GCA_002298075.1 Bacteroidales bacterium UBA714
TATTTTCCCACAGAGCGATTTCAGACACGTCCTTGGCGTTCTGCATATATCTGTTCCTTTCATCCTTATGGAGTCCAGCAATCTCCTTCACGCGCTCCACGACACCGTCCACGACATCAAAATAATTCGAGTCGTTCCTGTCAAGGACAGTGATTCCGGGATGTTCCTTTCCGTAATATGTACGTACCCACAGACCGAATCCGGCAAGGCTCGTGGTAAGGGTAGGCACCCTGAACGCAAGGCTCTCCAGAGGAGTGTAGCCCCAAGGCTCATAATATGACGGGAAGAGCGTGAGGTCAAGACCGGCAAGCAGGTCATAATAAGACATATTGAAAATGCCGTCGTTGCCGTTCAGGTAAGAAGGTATGAAATATACCTTGACCTTGTCTCCTGCAGCATTGTTGAAATGCAGTTCATCGAGCCTTCTTGTGACGCTGTCATACTCAGGATTCATCAGATAGTGTGAAGTCCTTGTGACATAAGTGCTTCCATTGCCGGCAAGCTTTGCGGCGAGCTGCTTGTCAGGGCCGTTATGTCCGGAAGGAATCATTATGAAGGCATGCACATCCTTGCCCTCGAAATCCGTATGGTTAAGCTTGTCAAGAGCGTCAATGAACACATCGATACCCTTGTTCTTCCACTCATAACGTCCGCCGATGCCGACGAGCACGGCATTCTCCATTATATCCTCGCCGCACATGGCAGATGCCACCTGCATAAGCTTCTTCCTTGCCGCGTCACGCTGGGCGGCATACTCCTCATCAGTAGCTGGAGTGAAGCTAGGCTCAAATCCGTTCGGAGTCACCACGTCCACCGGTCTTCCGAGGAACTGGCGGCATTCCTGGGCAGTTATATCACTTACGGTCGTAAAAATGTCACAATTCTCAGCAGACTTCTTCTCGAGGGAATGCCTTGCCACCACGTTGAAGTTACGTGCCTTCTCATCCGCATCATAGCCTGCAAGCCCGTCATACAAAGGCAGGTAATTGCCGGCGATGCACCTTCCGATTACGGTGGCATGTGTCGTGAACACAGTTGCCACAGGCACATTGGCAGACTTCAGATAAAGGAGTCCGGCACCGGTCATCCACTCATGGAACTGGGCAACAATCCTGTCAGACGACTCCAGGTTATATTTATAGAAACTCTCTATTACCCTTCCGGCAGCATAGCCGAAAAGCGCGGACTCACGGTAGTCCCAGTTGCCTGTAAGGGAATCGACCCCGAATCTTGTCCAGAATTCAGTAAGAATCCTGTCCTGCATAGTAAGGAACTGCTTGAAATCCACAAGGATTGCAGTCGGGCTGCCCGGAACGTTCCATCTGCCGACACGGACTCTGAGACCCTCTGAAGCAGCATGATTTCTCCACGCCCTGTACAGTGCAGGATCTTCTATGAAATCCGGGTTGTTTTCAGTGTCCATCCACACGTCAGGGCCGACCATGATGTGCTTCCTGCTGAACTCGCTCTTAAGATAGAGAGACTTCGTGGCAATCACGGTATATATGCCTCCCACCTTGTTGCAGACTTCCCAGCTGACCTCAAACAGATAATCCGGCTTTATAAGTTCTGTTTTCATTCTTTCAACAATAATTCACTTAGTTTCCCCGGCCGGAACCTTTGGCCAAGGTCCCGTCCGGGGAGATTATACAAAACACCTGCATGGCCTCATGACCATGCCGGACGATTTATTTTTTCGTTGCCTTTGATGCAGCAGGCTTCCTTGTCCTGGATGCAGCCGGTTTCTTTGCGGCCGCGCCTGACTTTGCGGCTGATGAAGACTTGGCCTTTGCAGTACCGGAAGTCTTCTTTGCCGGAGCCTTTGCTTCTGCGGGTGCAAAGTTAGCATCAGAAACGGAAATAGCATCATCAACACGCAAAATAAAGTCACTTACGACATTCATATAATTTATAAATGCCTCATAAGGAGTATCATACGGGTTGAAATATTTATGCACCGCACCGTCTGAGAAGAACTTTGTGCACATATAATAGAAGTGGTCGCTCTCCTGCAGATGACCGAAATCAGACCAAAGCGCCTCATCGTTAAGAAGTGCAAGTTTCTCGACCTGCTCATTGATTTTGCCGAATGCGTCATTCTGCAGTTCGTTTCCGAGCCATGCGGTCACGTCACGCTCCTCATCAGCCCATGAAATCGGGTCCGGAACGTCAAGTTCGCCAACCGGCCTGTGCTTTTTGGAAGCCTGCGAAGGTGTCACAAACTCAAATTCACCGTCGTTGAGCACTACCTCTGGAAGGAATTTCATGAAATCGAAGATTCCGCTCTGCGCCTTCTGGTGCTCTCCGAATGTCTCATAGTCCATGAACAGGTTCACAATCTCGTCATTCTGAGCGGAAGCCTTGAGCCATGCAAGATACTTCTCCCCAGTCAGAGGCCAGTCCGCCCATGTCCTGTCAGAGAAACGGAAAGCGATATCGTCACTGAGTGAAGAGTTCTTGAGAAGGAGCTTCAGGCCCGGAGCCATCGCGCAGCTATACACGTAATTAGGGCTCTTCCAGCCGAGCACGTGCTTTGCGCCTTCCGTAAGCATCGTCTTGAATCCCATATCATAGACCATCTGGCCTATTGCATCGGAATAGATAAGCTCGGTATTGCGGAAAGCCTTAGGGGTAACTCCGAAATAATGCTCTATGGCAGCCTTGTGCTTCATCACCTGATGCTTGAACTCAGACTCGGAAACCAATGAGGCGAGAGAATGGTAATATGTCTCCGAAAGGAACTCCACACAACCGGTGTCGGCAAGCTTCCTGAAGCTGTCTATCACCTCAGGGGCATATCTGTCAAACTGCTCGAGAACAGAACCAGAGATGGAGAACGCCACCTTGAACGCACCCTTGTTGGCAGAAATGAGGTCGAGAAGGAGGGCATTCATCGGAAGATAGCATCTCTGGGCTACCCTTCTGAGAATGGTCCTGTTGGCGAAATCGTCATAGTAATGCGAATCCTTTCCGATGTCGAAGAATCTGTATAGTCTCAATCTGTTCGGCTGATGGACCTGAAAATACAGACATATGCTCTTTTTCATAATGTTTAGATTTTATTTTTTGATAACTGATTCATATACGGCCTTAACCTTGGCGGCGGCATTGTTCCATTTCAAGGAATTGACCTCCTCATATCCGCAGCGTGCGGCCAGAGCCGATATCGCAGGATAATTCAGCAGGCCATAGATGGCGTCAGACATGGCGTCCACATCCCAAAAGTCCACCTTGAGCGCATAATTGAGAATCTCAGCGCAACCGGACTGCTTTGAAATGATTGAAGGGACATTGGTCTGCATCGCCTCCAGAGGTGATATACCGAAAGGCTCTGAAATTGAAGGCATGACATAGACGTCAGACAGCGCAAACATCTTCTGCACCTCAACACCGCGGAGAAAGCCGGTAAAATGGAATCTGTCAGAAATGCCCAGTCGGGCCACATGACGTATGCACCTGTTGAGCATGTCACCGCTTCCGGCCATCACAAAGCGCACATTATTGCACCTCTTGAGCACCTTGGCGGCAGCCTCAATGAAATACTCAGGCCCTTTCTGATATGTGACTCGCCCGAGGAAAGTGACAACCTTATCCTTCACATTGCGCTCGACCTCAAGGTTCTCCCTTCCGCTGAAATCCACGGCGTTATGCACTGCGACCACCTTGTCCGGGTCAATCCCGTACCTGTTGATGACAATGTTTCTCGTAAGTTCGCTCACCGCAATCACCTTGTCGGCAGCCTCCATTCCCCTCTTTTCAAGGTCGAACACCCTCGTGTCAATCTTGTCGTCGCTTGCGCGGTCAAAGGAAGTCGCATGCACATGAATCACCAAAGGCTTGCCAGTAAGCTGCTTGGCAGCGATTCCGGCAAGATATGTAAGCCAGTCATGGGCATGAATCACATCAAACTCATCCTTGCGCTGCATGGCGATAGTGGCTCCCACCATGGCATACCTGGCGACTTCCTCCATGAGGTTAGCACCGTACTTGCCTGAGAACTTGTATTTCTGGCCATACTGCACCCGGAATCCCTTTATCTGCCTCTTGCGCTCCTCCTCCACCATCGTGGTGAAATCCTGAGGGTCCACATACGGAACCATGTTGCTTCCTATGTGCACAAACTGCACTTTTCCGAGAAACTCGTCAACAGTAGTGCTGACAGTATCAACGGCCACATCACTTGCATTTATGATTTTGACGGCACTCTGGTCCTCATCGCCTGAGGCGGACGGCATCACGAAAAGCACATCCACATCATTATAGGCGAGTCCTTTCGTCATTCCGTAGCAAGCCGTTCCGAGCCCTCCCGCTATATGAGGAGGAAACTCCCATCCGAACATCAGAACTTTCATTATTCTTCCTCCTTCTTATATTTGTCCATAATATATAATATGCGCAAGAGAGCCGCCGTACTCATGGCAGACGCAATGGCACCATGCGGCTCATGAGGAGGGTCTCCGTCATAAAGTTCCGAGAATGCCCCGACACCATGTTTGCTTATATCCTCGAAAAAGCCTTCAACGAGATAATTGGCCTTGTTGCTGAACACAGGGCCCATCATCTTGAAGCATACGTCAATATAAGGAGCGAGCAAATCCGGGAACGCACAGCCCTGATGGTATGCGAGGTCACGGTCTATCTGGGAGCCTTCATACACTCCCTTGTAAGCCTCATTGCGCGGAGAAAGCGACCTGAGTCCCCTCTTTGTGAGAAGCTCGTCATTTATCGTCATCACTGTCTCTGAAACGACCTCGTCATCCACAGCCACATAATCAAGGCACACCGCAAACAATATGTTAGGCCTTACTGCCCTGTCCTGAGGCCCGTTGCCCACGAAATCAACAAGATACCCCCAGTCCGGTCTCCAGAATGTAGGCTGGAAGTTCTGCTTCACAAGCTCACGTACAGGAGTCCAGCGCTCGACAAAACCATTTCCTTTCTTGGCCCCGTACTTGGTCTCCATGTCTATGGCAAAGCACAATGCGTTGTACCAGAATGCGTTGGTCTCTATCTGATAGCCGGCCCTCTCTGTCACAGGACGCCCATAGACGTATGCGTTCATCCATGAAAGGGCAACCCCGTCCATCTGTGCCCAAAGCAGTCCGTTCGGATGCATAGCAATCTCATTTCTCCTGCCAGGGGCATAGCTTTCTATGATGGCCTTGAGAGTCTCGCCGTATTTTTTCCATATCTGCTTTTCCTTTCCGCTGAAACGGATGTACTGCTGTATGGTCTCCGTAAGGCGCAAAGGTGCCTCGCACTGTGTGGTACGATGGAAGAGGCGCTCCTGCTCATCAGCAATCAGCGTGTCAAGAATGCTCTCGAACTCATCACAATTGCCGTCAGCATAAAGCGTCAGTCCGGGAAGAGAGACCACAGTCTCCCTCAGAAGCCCCGTCTCGAGCCAAGAGAACCCGGCATTTATGCGAAGCTTGTCTCCCTGACGGAACTTGAAGAGCCTTGCATTGTGAACCAGAAGGTCATGATAAGACTCTATGCTGCCCATTTTCTTGAGGGTATCCGTAAATTTCCTTTTCAGTCCCTTAGGATTGATTTCATTTACCGATGCGGAGAATACCACAGACTCGCCCGGCTTCAGCTCGAGAGTGAATGTCCCCGGAACGAACAGGTCCTCGCGGCAGTCGAATCCGCGGCGATACTCGTCAGAATATGTGACACCGTTATACCAGTATGGCTGGTACTTGAACGCCGATGCCGCTGAAGTCTGCATGTTGAGATACGGAAAACCGTTGTACATCCTGAAAGCGACTCCGGAAGCGACCTCATCATAGCCCGTATAGGCCTCGGAGTTCTGGGCAGTGAGACTATGCACGCTCCTGAAAGCAAGGAAAGGCTTCAGGACAAGCGACACTTTAGAAGGAGCCTCAAGCAGTTCATACCTGATTAGCACCTGGTCATTGTCCGGAACCATCATGATGGTCTTGGTGAAGAGGATGCCTCCTACCTTATAGGTGATTACAGGAACAGGATCGGCGTCAAAGTCCACAATGTACTTGTGTCCTCTCGGCTCATACGTGTCGCCGTAGCAGTGTATGCCGAGGTTGAACTGCTTGCCCCTGAGGACAAGGCTTTCGTCCAAGGCGGACAGCAACATGTACCTTCCTCCACCCAATTCCCCTACGGGAACGGCAAGAAGCCCGTGATAGCGCCTTGTGTTGCAGGTCACGATGGACGTGTTGCAATAGGCCCCCGACTCGCTTGCGGCGATAATCTCTCGCTTGAGCGAATACTCGAGATTGACAAGTTCGGACTTGTTGAATTTTAGAAAAGCCATACTATAATGTTTAAGTTTAACTCAATCTATCTTTTTAAGGACGACAGCACACCGGCTCGGCAAATAAAGGAAAAGAGTGTCATCATATCTTCCGCTTCCGTTCGGACTCTTCTCCGCAACACTAAAATGGACCTCTCCTGCCTTTAGCCTGGAGAAGCCGTCAAATTCGTTTTCGTCTGTATTGAGTACCGCCTCGTATTTTCCGGCCGGAGCCGCAAAGCCATAATCAGCAAACGAGGCAGTGGGGTTGAAGTTGAGCGCAAAGATACAACTATTTCTTTGGAAAATAAGTATTTTTTTCTCCTCATCCTGCACAAGAAGTTCCGGCTTTGCCTCCAAAACGGCCTCACGGTGCATCAGGGAGGTCATCGCCTTGTCAAAATTCCTCAAATACCTGTATCTTAGCCAGTCAGGCTCAGCAAGAGACCACTGTCTTCTCGCATAGGCGAAAGACCAGCCGTTCCCCTCGCGAGGAAAATCAATCCACTCCGGATGGCCGAATTCATTGCCCATGAAAGTGAGATATCCGTCACCCGCAGTAGCCGCCGTAACCAGACGTATCATCTTATGCAGCGCCATGCCCCTGTCAATGACCGGAGACTCGGACTCCTTGTTCATGGAAGTGTACATCTGGGCATCCATAAGCCGGAACGCGATGGTCTTGTCACCGACCATCGCCTGGTCGTGGCATTCGGCATAGCTTATGGTCTTCTCGTCAGCACGCTTGTTGGTAAGCTGCCACCACATCTCCCCCATGCTCCAATTGTCATCGCTGAGCGTCTTTATCCATTTTATCCAATTGTCGGCCACGCCCATGCTCATCCTGAAGTCAAACCCCACTCCACCACGGGCAAACGGCGCGGCAAGCCCTGCCATTCCGCTCACATCCTCGGCAATGGTAAAGGCGTCACCATCAAGTTCATGTACAAGCATATTCGCCAATGCCAGATAGGTCACGGCATTCTCATCCACACCTGCGTCAAAATACTGGGCATATCCGGAAAAATCCTTGCCGAGCCCATGGTCCCAATACAGCATGCTCGTGACCCCGTCAAAGCGGAATCCGTCGAGATGATATTCCTCCAGCCACCATTTGCAGTTAGAAAGGAGGAAATGCACAGTCTCGTCCTTGCCATAGTCAAAGCAGCGCGACCCCCATGCAGGATGACGTCCCTGCGCACCTCCGTAGAAATACAGGTCCTCGCGCCCGTCGAACTTGCCGAGCCCTTCGGCCTCATTGTCAACCGAATGCGAATGCACTATGTCCATCACGACAGCGATTCCGAGCCCATGGGCATCATCCACCAGGGCCTTGAACTCCTCAGGTGTGCCGAAACGCGAGCTGAGCGCAAAGAAATTGGACACCTGATAGCCGAACGAGCCGTAATACGGATGCTCCTGAAGAGCCATTATCTGTATCGTGTCATAGCCCAGGTCAGCCACCTTGGGAAGCACATCACGCCGGAACTCCTCAAAAGTACCGACACGTTCCTCCTCAGTGGCCATTCCGATATGGCACTCATATATGAAAGGATGCTCCCTTTTCCCGGACTTGCCGTTTTTCCAGACATAAGGCTCCGGGTCCCATACTTGGGCGCAGAAAGTCTTTGTATGCGGATCCTGGACAGCCCTGGTCACATATGCGGGCAGCCTTTCCGCCCCTCCGCCCGGCCACTCCACAAAGAGCTTGTACAAAGTCCCGTGAGACAGGAACATGCTGCCAAGGCTTATCTCCCAGTTGCCGGAGCCGACAGGTTTCAGAGCATAGGCCTCACTGCGGCGCCAATTGTTGAACTCTCCAATCAGATACAGTTTGGTCGCATTGGGAGCCCATTCGCGGAACACCCATCCGCCGTCCTCTGTCTTGTGAAGTCCGTAATACATATGGTTGTTCACGCCATGAGACAGGGAGCCGCCTACAGAAATCCTGTCCCTCGCCTCCTCTATCCTGGCTTTCCTTGCATCTATGGCATCCTTGAACGGCATAAGCCACGCATCGGAGTCATATAGCATCTTTTCAGCCTTTATTTCCATAATTTTCAGTGTTTCAATTATAATCTTCCGCATCCATGGCCGCGAGTTTCTCCCTTGCCCCTCTCAAATAGGCACGGCACGCCGCGATAAGCTCCATGGAGCGCTTTATGTGGTTTTCTATATCGGAAATACCCGTATCCGGATCCTCAACCTTGGCGGCAATGGACTCGAGCTCAGCCACCGCCGCGTCATAATCAAATTCTTCTTTATTCTTTTTCATAATCGTCCTCTCCAAATTCAGAAACATCCTCAACCCTGCACCCCAGCACACCGTCACGGAACATGACCGTAACCCTGTCACCGGCCTTCCTGCCTTTGGCAGCCTTTATCACGACCCCGCGCGAATCGGCAGCAAGGACATAGCCACGCGACAGCAAAGCCCTCGGGTCCGCAGCAGCAATCCTCGCCCCCAGTACATCCACAGCAGCCTCCATAGCCCCTATTTTCAAGGCCAGGCCACCGCGGATTTTGGACTTCAGAAGTCCCACCTCCCCTTCCATCACCGCAAGCCTGTGCGAAAAAGCCATGCGCATGCGGGTGAGGCAGGAAGACAGCCTCTCATCCTCCGCCTCATAGATGCCTATGAAATAGTCAGCAAGAGCCGTCGGTGTCTTGAGATATTCATGGGCCACCATATCGCAGACATGATAATCCTGGTCATGCCCCACTGCCGTCAGCACCGGCAGAGGATACTGGGCTATCACCGCAGACATGTAATAGTCATCGTAGCAGGCGAGATCAAGTTTGGCCCCTCCACCGCGCAATATGAGGACAGCATCATAGTCCGCTCCGCTGTCCAGGACAGCATCAAGGGCTGCCACAACGGACTCAGGACAAGAAGCGCCCTGCATCTGGGCCGGGAAGAGCTCCGTGACGAACATGAACCCGTACGGGTTTTCATGAAGATGCCGCATGAAATCCCTGTACCCAGCAGCATCGGAAGCCGAAATTACGGCAAGCCTGCGGGGAAGAAGCGGAAGAGAGAGCCTTTTCTGCAAATCCGCAAGCCCTTCCTTCACAAGGCGGTCTACAGTGCGGCGCCGCTCCAGTTCCCTCTGTCCGAGGGAAAAGTCCGGGTCTATGTCATTTATTATAAGGGACAAGCCGTAAAGCTGGCTGTAATTGACCTGGATTTCAACCAGGACAGACATGCCCTCCGACAACGGAGAGCCGGTGACCGACTCGAAATAAGGAGCGAGAAACCGGTACTTTGAACTCCATATTATGGCGGAAGCCTT
>DBLW01000118.1:0-9747 GCA_002298075.1 Bacteroidales bacterium UBA714
CCCCAAAGCCCTTCATGCAGCCTCAGACAGCTTCTCCCGCTCCTGACGGCAGTCCAGTTCTCCTGTGAACCGGCTCCCAACGGAGAGGTTATGTCATCTGATATTACCCTTATCCTGTCTTCCATAATATTATGCTTTTATCCCGCCGCCCATCGGCTTTCCGTTCTTTGTGTACTCATTCCCCGGACCGGATGAAGCCTCCACCTGAGCCTGGGAATCAGTAAGCGCAATCTTCATTATGCCCTCCGCCATCAGATTTCCGCCGGCATCCCGAATCTCAGCCTTGGCCATCTTCACGTTGAAGACCTCCGTAATGACCTCAATCCTGGTGCTGACTGTCTGTCCCACAGAGGGAAGAGAGTGTATCATCACATTTCTCACTGCCCCTATCATTCCTATGCAGACTCCGTTTCCGAGCACATATCTGTTATGATAACCTACCATGGCCGCACATGTCTGGGCCATATTCTCAATAAGCCCCGAATAAGACAGCAAGCCATCGTCAACAAATATATTGTCCTTAGTCACATCAAGTTCCGTACATGCGGCCACTTCCTCATATCCCGTGATACGGCTTATCATTATGAACGGGCTGCGCTGCGGCAAGATGTTTTCTACAGGTATTTCTCTCAATTCCATCATCAATTCTCCCAGAAGTCATACCAGTTGAACCATTGGTGCGGATATCTCCGCACAACCTCCTCAAGCACTCTCACGTAGCTTTCCGCAAGCGAAGCCATCTCAGCTTTCCTGTCCGTGCCACCGGAGGAAGCCAGCCTGCGATAAATTATCCGGTATCTGTATGTATCCTCTTTCATGACGAATATCGCTACTGACGGCACGCCTTTCCGGACAGCCAGCGAAAACGGTCCCATCGGGAAATCCGCCTCTTTTCCGAGGAACGGAAGCCTTATCTTCTTCGGAGAGCCGAAAAGCCTGTCGGAAGGCATGCTTACTATTCCGCCCTCATCCAGCATGGCATTCAGCTCGAAGATATGGGACATGTCTTCCATCACCGGCACCATCCTTATGTTGTTGCGGCTGAAGGCTGTCCGGCGGTTCTGCATGACCGTCTGTGTCTCTCCTGAAAATACAAGTGCGCAAAAAGGCTTGTCACCCGCCTTGAGCGAATATCCGGCAAGTTCATAATTGCCGACATGCGAACTCATCAGGACTATCCCGGAATCCTGCCCGAGAAGTGGATTGAAGTCCTCCCCGTTTTCCATCACAAAGTCAAAAGACTGTCCCGCATACATGGCGAAACGGTCCAGGATGACCTGGCCGAATACATAGTGGTTGCGATAGACAGCCGCGAAAGCTTTTAACGCAGAATAGCCGAACCTGTCACGGAAATATGACATGGATGCCTTGTAGCCCCTGCGTCCGAACAGCATGTAGAAAGGAATCACACATGCCATGACACAATAGAGGGAACGCACGCCGAAACTCCTGAGCCATAATATCAGGAATCTCTGCATCCATGGCAGTCCGCCGGTCCTGCCTTTCCATTTGTCGTGCCTGAGCTCTCCCAAGGCTATTTCAATTTGTTCTCAATGACAGTGCAGAACTCGTCAAGAGTCTTTATCGCCTTGAAGTCGGCAGCCTCGAGCTTGAATCCGAAATTCTCTTCAACAAGCACAACTATATCCACTATCTCAAGAGAGTCTATTCCCATGTCTTCCCTGAGCCTTGACTCCGGAAATATCTTGTCTTCGTCTATCTCAAGCTCTTCCGTCAGGAAATTCCTGACTTTTTCTTCAATTTCTCCTCTGTTCATATTCTTGTATTTTATCCAATCCTTGATCTTGGCACACGGCTATTACATTTCCCTGAGCCATTTTTCCACTGCGGAGATTTCCTCATAGAAAGGCGTGTCCTCCACAAAGACAGGCACAATCGCACGTACCCTGTCATAGACCTCACGTGTGCGCGGGGCAAGGCTTGAGGAAATCCCGAGACAATCGACAGCCTGCACGAGAGCAATATACAATATGGACATCACCTGATATGCGTTGTCGACTACCTGGCCGCAGATAAGAGCGGAATTGGTGCCCATGCTCACAATGTCCTGATTGTCATTGTTGTTCGGGATGCTGTGCACATAGTTAGGCATCGACAGGGTCTGACACTCCGCGGTGGTTGAAGTCGCAGTGAACTGGCAGGCCTGCATCCCGTAGTTCAGCCCGAGTTTTCCCATATTCAGGAACGGCGGCAGAATGCCGTTTATGCGGTCATGGAAGAGATAATTGAGCTGCCTTTCGGCTGTCATTGCCACCCTTGTCACGGCAATCTTCACCTTGTCCTGCTCCAGCGACACATAATCCCCGTGGAAGTTGCCTCCATGATAAACATTACGTGATTGCGGGTCAATTATCGGGTTGTCACATGCCGAGTTCATTTCCTCCTCGAGTATCCTGCGGGAATTTTTCAGTGTCTCATATACCGGGCCGAGTATCTGAGGGGTGCAGCGCAGGGAATAGTAAGCCTGGACCTTATGGGTGAACACCTCCTCTTCTGCGTGTCCGTTGTCATACAGGGCATGCTCACGCTTACAGAGGCACTTGCTGCCCTGTGAAATTTCCCTCATCATCGAGGCTATGGCCTGCTGGCCTTCATGCCTTCTGCATCCGTTCAGCTCCTCCGACATAAGGTCGTCATACGATGAGGCTATTTCGTTCATCATCACTGAGGCCGTCACCGCATGCTCAAGAAGCTGCTCAGCCAAAAGCTGGTTCACCATACCGATGCCTGTCATGACTGATGTTCCGTTCGTGATGGAAAGCCCCTCGCGTATATGTATCCGGAACGGCTCCAGGGCATTTTCCCTCATTACCTCTGCCGAAGGACGCCACTCGCCGCGCCAGTGCACCTTGCCTTCTCCGATGAGCGTAAGTGCGATATGTGCAAGCTGGACAAGGTCACCGCTGGCCCCTACGCTTCCGTGCCTCGGTATGAAAGGATATATGTCACGATTTATGAATTCCGCGAGCAGGCGCACAAGATCGGGATGAACTCCGCTCTTGCACTGGAGGAAGGTGCCGAGCCGCGCTATCATGGCGGACTTGACAAGCATGTCCGGCAGCGGCTCACCGGCTCCGCAGGCATGGCTCCTGATTATATTGTACTGAAGATCAGACAGGTATTTGTCATCCACCCTCCATTGTGCCATGGGGCCGAAGCCCGTATTGATCCCGTATATGACTTTATCAGCAGAAAATTCTTTCAGGAAACTGAAGCACGCTCCGATTTCCTCAATCGGAAGCTCGGACAGGTCTATTTTATCGCCGTGATATAATATGTCGCGGACTTTATCCAAAGTCAAAACCATAGATGCTTTTTTAAAAACGCAAATTTAATATAATATCTGAAATATTCCGAAAAATACCAAACCTTTGCATTCTTTATTCAGGCACTGATTTTGCAGTAAAATGGCGCGCATTTATAAATGAAATTCAAATCATGCCCAAAACAATCATATACCAGATGCTCCCGCGGCTCTGGGGCAACGACTGCACGACAAACAGGAAAAACGGGACACTCGAAGAAAACGGAACCGGCAAATTCTCCGGCATCACCAAATCCGACTTGGAATACATCAAATGGCTCGGCTGCAGCCATGTCTGGTTTACAGGTGTCATCAGGCACTCGACAAAAGCCGGCACATCAGGCTGCACGGCATCTCATCCCCAATTCGTAAAAGGGGAGGCCGGGTCTCCATATGCGATTTGCGATTATTATGACGTGAACCCTTATCTTGCAGACTCTCCTGCTGACAGAATGTCAGAATTTCGGGAACTGGTACAGCGCACCCATGACGCAGGCCTTAAGGTAATAATAGATTTTGTTCCGAACCATGTCGCCCGGGACTATGGAAAGACAGCCATGACACCGGGACACCCTGTGCTCGGAGCAGAGGATGACAAGACCGTCCACTGGAAAGCCGAAAACGACTTCCTGTACTATCCGGGCGAGCAGCTGAAGCTTCCCGGAGCAGTGCCGCAAGGATTCGGTCCATATGTGGAGATGCCGGCAATGGCGACCGGAAACAATTGCTACAGCGCCTCACCGGGAATAAACGACTGGTATGAGACCGTAAAAATAAACTATTGCGACTTCCGCACCCCGACATGGGACAAGATGCTGGACATCGTGGATTTCTGGGCGTCACAGGGAGTTGACGGATTCCGGTGCGACATGGTCGAGCTTGTCCCTCCGCAGTTCATGCAGTGGCTCATAGCTGAAATAAAGAAAAAGCACCCTTCCATAATATTCATAGCGGAAGTCTATAAAAAGGAACTGTACGGGCAATATGTCCGCGAAGTCGGTTTCGACCTTCTGTACGACAAGTCAGGCCTGTACGACACCCTGCGCACGATAGTCGAGAAGAATGCCAATGACAACGGCATGCCCGTGGAGCTTTGGCAGTCCACGACAGGAATAACAAGAAACTGGCAGTTCCTCGGCGACCTGCAACCCTATATGCTGAATTTCCTTGAGAATCATGATGAGCAGAGATTCGCTTCAGACTTTTTCGGAGGCGACTCCTCCAGGACATTTGCACCTCTATACGTTTCACTGATGCTCAACACCGCTCCTTTCATGATTTATTTCGGCGAGGAGACAGGGGAGAAGGGAATGGACTCAGAAGGACTCAGCGGTACCGACGGACGGTCAACAATCTTTGACTGGTGGAGCATCGGCTCAATACAAAGGTTGCGCAAAGTCATAGCTTCGGAGCAATACCGCACCCTGGACGTGGAGAAAATTACAGATGCCGGGCTTGAGCGCAAAGAAGCGGAAATATTCTGCAGGTTTGCCCAAGCAGTGCGTCTCGCGTCTTCGGACGAGGCCATATGCAAAGGCACAACTTATGACCTGTGCTATTGCAACATGAGTTCGGACGGGTTCGACAAGAACAGGCACTTTGCTTTCCTCAGGGACTTTGAAGACCATACTCTGCTCGTGGCCGCCAACTTCTCCGACAAGCCGTCATGCATGGAAATCATCATTCCGCAGCATGCGTTCGACTGGATGGAAATACCTGTCACCGAAGTGCTGCACCCGGGCAAGACCATAAAGATAGAAATTGCACCGATGGACGGCAAAGTCATAACATTGATATAGGCATCTGCCTATTATTTTCATGGCAAAACCCGTTTAACAAAAATGTTTCTAAAGTAAACAAATATGTTAAACGGGTTTATTTTCTGAGCTTTGTGTTAGGGTTGTCAATACCCGACTATAGCCTCGCCCTTATTGCGGTCGATATACCCCGTTACACATTCCGGAGCCTTGCAGAGCCTCACAAAACTGCCCTGATGGACACACTCCATGGCATCAAGAGCAGCCTCGTCAATCACCCCGTCACCTGTCACAGTGTCAACTGTCAGGTAGCCGACTCCGAGAGAGGTTATGTTCTGAAAGAAATGCGTGCCCTGGCTCGGCTCGATACGATAGCCGGGAATTGCACTCTCGACAATCATTCTCGCCTCAGAGATGTCAGTCCATGCGACAGGAATGCCAAGCCACGGGTCAGACGAGCCCCATCTGCCCGGACCTATCAGCAGGTAAGAAGCACCTTCCGCCTTTGCCAGGGCATTGGCACGCGCGATTTCCGCAGCCATCTCCTTTGTCGCCGCACTGTCAAAAGTAGCAGACGGGACATACATGACATATTTCATTCCCTCAGTATATCCCGCGCCAAGAGCCTTCGACGAACGGACCAGGACATGCTCCATCTCATCACCGACCTTTTCTATGCTCACATTGCGGTCATCAGAAAATTCACCTGCCGGACGCACCTGAAGAAGCTTCATGACAATCTCCTGAGCATCCGCACCCGGAATCACATCAGCGGCAAACTCCATCTCAACGTCACACATCAGCTCTCTCTTGCATATGTCAAGGACATCCCTTATGATTTGCGCTATGGGGAAACGCCCGTATTTGAGTATCGCATCGAACGAAATTATACGCGGCCCGCATGCTGTGACACCTGGAAGCATGCGGTTGTTCTCCATGCTGAATGTAGATGCGACAAGCTCCGGATGAGAAAAAGAAGAGAGAGTCTCGGCAACCTGCACATGAGCGAGGTTCACGCCCTCATTGCGCGAAATCTTGAACGCCCCGGGACGCAAATCAAGCGCATACATCATTTTCTGTGTATCCCTCAGGGCCAGCTTAGGCTCGGAAAGCTGGAGAATCTTTTTAGGAAACCTCGGACTGAACCTTAGAGAACTTCCTCCGTCCACGACTGTCTTTCCCAGTCCGAAAGCCATGTTCACGATTCCGTCCTCAGGCTTCTCGCTTCCGATAGGGTAGAAATTGACCGAACGGGCGACTCCGGATAGCATAGGATAATACAGGCCGTCATACTCCGTCCCGCAGATGCTCTGAACCACGACCGCCATCTTTTCCTCACTCAGAAGATTCGCGGTCGCCTGTATGTAAGCCCTGCTTCCGCTATAGAAAACCGATGCATAGACACTCTTGATTGCTTTCCCAAGCATTCGGAGCATCTGGTCCCGATTCTCCGTGAACGGAATCATATAAGTAGAATACACTCCGGCAAAAGGCTGCCAGCTGCTGTCCTCCAATTTCGAACTTGACCTGACGGCGAGAGGGGAGCGCACCGTACTTATGAAAGAACGCAACTGCTCCACAAGCTCCTCAGGAAGACGCGAGGATACAAATTCTGACAGCACTTCCTCGTCAGAGATATCAGAATCAATCACATACTGAAGCCCGTTCTCTATTATGAAACGGTCAAAACAATCTGTGGATATGACAACGGTCCGCGGAATCGAGATTTTCACATTCTCATATTTGTCCGCAAGATTGTACTTGTATACCAGGCTGTTAAGAAACGCCAGTCCGCGGGCCTTACCGCCGATCGAGCCTTCACCCATGCGGGAGAACCATATATAAGGCTCATAGCTGTCCTTGTCAAAATGGGCTATTACCCCGCGTCCGGTGAGGGCATGGTAATCGCGTATCTGCTGCGATACATATTCACGGAGAGCCGCAGTATCCGCGAACTCGCTTTCCTGGACGGTCTTGAACTTTGCACCGAGCGTGAACAGCCCGCGTGCCATCAGCCACTTCGAAAGCATGTTCCTTGAAGTGTTGTACAGCAGCACCTCATCAGGAATCTCACGCATCTTCTGCTCCAGTTGCTTCAGATTGGCGGCCCTGCCGTATTCAGCCTTTGAAGAGTCACGGAAAACGAAGTCCCCGAAGCCGAACTCCTCCTTGATATAATCGGAAAGCTGAAGCATCAGGGTCTTGGAATATTTCCTAATGAAACCTGCGCCAAGCCCTGCAGCCACGGATGCGACGCTCTCCTGAGAGGACTGCAGGAGCACAGGCATCATCGGGTCATCCATGCGTATATGCCTTACCAGTTCGATTCCGGCATCAAGCTTCTCCATGTCTGGACTGTCTCCGCGGTGCACTGTGAACCCGACATCAGAAATGACGCCGAGCATATTGGACTTGTACTTGGCGTACATCTCCATCGCATCGTCAAGATTCGTGGCAAGAAGAATCTTAGGGCGTGAGCGCTTGCGGAATTTGCGCTGGTGCTCATTCAGGGTTTCTTTCAGGAATTCCGCGCTCTGCTTGAGTATAAGTTTGTAGAGTTCAGGCAGATAGGTCGAATAGTAGCGCACGGAGTCTTCAACAAGCAGAATGACCTGCACACCGACTCCAAGTATGTCATTCTCGGCGTTGATGCTGTCTTCGAATAATTTGATTATGGCCACTATAAGGTCAGCATTTCCGTACCAGCTGAACATGTAGTCGATGGCCGAGGTATCCTGCAGGGAGAGCCTCCTGTAAATCTCTTTGGAGAAATGCGTCAGAAGCACAAACGGAGTCCTGTTGCCTTCCGCCTTGAGGTCAGAAGCCAGGGCGAAAACGTCCTTGTCACCCGTATTGTACATGCAGATAATCATGTCTATGTCATCATGCTTGCTTATCGTGGCACGGGCTTCGGCAGATGTCTTCACCCACACGAACTGCGGCGGGCTGCTGAGATTCAGGTCGATATATTCATGATATATCTGGGTCTCAATCTGCCCGTCCTCCTCAAGGATGAATGCATCGTAATTGCTGCATATCATCAGGATTTTCCTTACACGGAACTTAATCAGGGAGCCGTAGTCAGTCCCTTTCAGTTCTTTGAGCATCACCGGCTCTATAGTGTTCATGTCCTGTGCTTTATAAATGGTTAATATTATCCGAGCCTCCTCCTGAATTCCGCTACGGTCACAGCGGTGGCCACGGCCGCATTGAGAGACTCCGAGCCAGGTTCTCCGGCAGGGTAAGGCGGGATGAAAAGCCTGTCAGACACAAGTTCCGCCATGTCCCGGGAAATCCCCTCCGATTCATTTCCGATGACTATCATGGATTCACACGCATTCCCCGGCTCCAGGTCGGCTTCCCAGAAATTCCTGCCGTCCAGAAACGTTCCATATACCTTTCCTCCGGAAGAAAGGATGTGCCTTGACAGGGCAGGAAGGTCCACATAATGCATCCTTACACGGAAAATCGCCCCCATTGTCGCCTGCACCGTCTTTGGATTGAAAACATCCACAGTATCCGGAGCAGCGAAAACGGCATCAATGCCGAACCAGTCCGCAATCCGCAGAATCGTCCCGAGATTGCCCGGGTCACGTATGGTATCAAGACCGAGATACAGCCCTTTGCCGGAGAGCAGCCCTGGAATGCCGCCTTGACCGTCCACATAAATGTCATCAGGTTTTCTTACCACCGCAAGCACAGGGGAGGGTGTCGCAAGCGATGATATGCGCTTCATGGCATCCTCGCCGATTTCATCCCTGCGGTATATCGCTTCAACATGAAAAGGTGAGCGGACGGCCTCTTCGACCATCTTCTCACCTTCCACGGCAAAGAGACCAAGCTCATCCCGGAACTTCTTGTTCTGTAATGATTTCAGCCTCTTGATATCATTGTTTGATATAGGTTTCATCCTTTGATTTACTGAATGGCAAGAGCCGTATGTGGCTAATATCCGAGAATCTTCAGCATGGACTTGTAGGTCTGCTCCTTGCTGAAAAGTTTGGTGCTGTAATCGCCGTTCTCGTCCTTGTCTATTATGATATGCTTCGGGGCAGGCTGCAGGCAGTGCTGGATTCCGCCGTAGCCGGAAATGGACTCTTGATATGCACCCGTATGAAAAAAGCCTATGTACAGCGGTTCGTCCTTATCCTCTATCATAGGAAGATAAATGGCGTTGGCATGCGCATCGGCATTGTAATAGTCCTGGCTGTCGCATGTAAGCCCGCCGAGGAAGACCCTCTGGTATTTGTCATTCCATTTGTTTATCGGAAGCAGGATGAATTTCTGCTTTATGCCCCATGTGTCCGGCAAGGTGACCATGAATGAGCTGTCAATCATATACCAGCGCTCACGGTCATTCTGCTGCTTCATGTCAAGTATCTGGAATATCGTCGCTCCGGACTCGCCGACAGTGAAACTACCGAACTCAGTGAAGATGTTCGGCTCTGCCACACCGCGGGCGTTGCACATTGACTTGATTTGGGAGATAATCTCCTCGGCCATATATTCATAGTCGAAATCGGATGCCAGCGAGTTCTTGATAGGGAAGCCTCCTCCTATGTTGAGTGAATCCAGTTCCGGGCAGATGAGCTTGAGGTCGCAATATACTCCGACGCACTTGGCAAGCTCATTCCAGTAATATGCCGTGTCACGCATTCCGGTATT
>DBLW01000118.1:10084-10428 GCA_002298075.1 Bacteroidales bacterium UBA714
ATGAAGAAATGCAGCATCTTCAGCTTGAATTTCTTCTTCTTGCTTATCATGTTCTCATAGAAAGGCACGATGTCACTGTACCTTATTCCGAGCCTTGAAGTATAGAAGTCGAAGGTCGGATCTTCCTCTGAAGCGATTCTGACGCCGAGGCTGAGCGATTTCTCCACCAGCTTGTCAAGGGCATCAAGCTCATGCATGTTGTCCAGGACAGGAATGATGTTCTTCCAGCCGTTGTTTGCAAAATTGGCGATGTTCTCGATATATGCGGGTTTCTTGAATCCGTTGCACACAATATACTGTTCCTTGTTCACGGCGCCTTCTGACTCAAGGGCCTCAATGAGGTT
>DBLW01000019.1 GCA_002298075.1 Bacteroidales bacterium UBA714
CGCAAGACCGCGAACGTGATAGCGTCAGTTGTATATGACAAGCCGGTCATAGCCGTCGATACCCATGTCTTCCGTGTCGCAAGGCGGATAGGACTCTCAGACGGAACGACAGTAGAAAAAGTCGAGAAAGACCTGACGGAAGGATTCGCCCCGGAACTGAGACCCAAGGCGCACCATTGGCTGATACTTCACGGCAGATACGTATGCACGGCACGCAAGCCAAAATGCGGAGAATGCGGAATCAGGGAATGGTGCCGCGAATATCTTGAGAACAACACCACGCTCAGATAAAGTTTTCCAGCAAAGACACATGGACAACAGCCTGTTTCATATTTTCAGTGAAGACATAGCAAGGCGACATCCCGTAAGCGGAGCATTCACCGACCCTTTCAGATATGTCCCCCACCCTCTTGTAATTCATGCCGCACAGGATGTTACAGGACACATCAACAGGCTCTGCGGCAATGAAGCGGTCGCGCTCGGATTTTCCGAAGGCAAGATGCTCGGTGTCCTTGTCGCCATTGACAGCAATGGCAGGACAGGCTATCTCGCAGGATTTTCCGGCAATGTCGGAGGCAAAAGCCTGATTGAAGGATTCGTGCCGCCGATATACGATCTCCTCGCCCCATCATGCCAGTTCAGGCAGAGAGAGGAAGAGATTTCATCAATAAACCGACAAATCAGTGAACTTGAAAGTTCAAAGCTTCTGTCTGAGATGCGCAGCGTCATTGCAGACATGCGAAGAGAGATGGACGAGGACATAAACAGAGCAAAGGCTTCCGCACGGCTTGCAAAGCTGGAGCGTGACGCCATCAGGAGTGAAACTGCCGATGAGTCACGGCTTGAAGCGCTCATACGTGAAAGCCAGTTCGGAAAAGCCGAAATCAGACGTCTCAAATCCATGTGGACAGAGAAAATCAATGATGCGGAACACTCACTTTCTTCAAGGCTTGATGAAATCGCGAGCCTCAAATCAAGACGCGCAGCAATGTCAGATGCCCTTCAGAAATGGATATTCTCCCAGTATTTAGTTCACAATGCAGCCGGAGAAGAGGCGTCAGTTGCAGAGATATTCGCACTGAAAGGCCTGGTCCCTCCGGGAGGAACAGGAGAATGCGCAGCCCCCAAGTTACTTGAATATGCATACAGGCATTCTCTCCGCCCCGTAGCAATGGGAGAATTCTGGCATGGAGCCTCACCTTGCACCGCGGTGCGCACACATGGGCATTTCTACCCGTCATGCACAAGCAAATGCGGTCCCCTGCTCGGTTTCATGCTGCGCGGTATAGCCGTCGGACACACGGCAAATGATGAGGAGACATGGGCCGGACATCCCGAAATAATATACGGGGACGGAAGCATCATAGTGGCAAGCAAACCTTCCGGGATGCCGTCTGTACCCGGGCTGGACGGAAGAATCTCTCTGCAGGAATGGCTCATGACAAGGAGCGCGTCGGAAATATATTCCGTACACAGGCTGGACATGGACACGTCAGGAATAATGGTATTCGCAAAGACCCACAAAGCCGCCTCATGCCTGATGGAGCAATTCAGCAGCCATACTGTAAAAAAGACATATACGGCAAGACTATCGGCCTCCGATCCTGCGGCACCACACGGGATGCAGTCCGGCAATATCGGCAATTGTACCGGCATTGGGCACACGGTAACCTCTGCAACGCTCCGCACAGGAGACAAAGGCAGCATTAGCATTCCGCTGTCACCGGACTATGATGAGCGCCCGAGACAGAAGGCCGACCTGAAAAGCGGAAAAGAAAGCGTGACCGAATATGAAGTGACGAAAATATGCCCGAGCGGAAGGGCCGAAGTCATTTTCCGCCCGGTAACAGGACGCACGCACCAGTTGCGCCTCCATTCGGCACATGTTCTCGGACTGGGACGTCCGATAGAAGGAGACATGCTTTACGGAAGCAGCTCCATATTCCGCAGTCCTACATCAGCAAGGCTGTGCCTGCATGCCCTTGGGATAGAATTCCGTCACCCGGACAGCGGGAAGCATATGCATTTCACATCTGCCTTGAACTCATATCCAGAAGAGGAGTCTGCTTATTGAAGAGAATTCAGTTTGCCGAAGACGAGCCGGCAATCAGACGGTAAAGATTGCATCCGATGAAATTCCCCAGGACTATGCATGCATATACCCCAAGGATTTCAAGAGCATGTTCTTTCATGAAGCCAAGCGGAACGCACAGGTAGTAGAAAGCATCAGCCACACAGTGGGTGAAGCCGCATATGATGAACATCGGCACACCGAAAAGCAGTGGCAGATAATTCTTTTCCCTGGCAAACGTAACTGCCGTGGTCATTATGAAGCCGCATCCTATTCCGAGAAGACCGCAACGCAGCGCTCCCGTGGAAAGACGCAGTTCAAGAATCTTCTGAGCCGACTCCTGAAGCCCAAGCGGGGACATCCTTGAAAGAAGGGCCACAAGAAGACAGCCTATGATGTTGCCCCCCAATATGAGAAGCAGCTGCCCAAGTTCGTTTTTCTTTATGAAACCGGCTGTTCCTGTGTAAAGTTTGAGCCTGTATCCGACTACGGTCAGAAGTCCGAATGAGAAAAGGACGGCCCCGGCAAGCCCTCCGATGGCAAGGTATCCGAAGCCTGCTATTCCAATTGCAATGCCGGCAAGGACTGATGAGCGTAAGAGTGTGTTCATTGGTTCTTGTTTTGTGGGCGCAAATATAGCAAAAGTTGAGCGCAGAGGGAAAATTTATTTTCACTATGCCGAAACCAAGCGTATATATGAGCGTCAGCTCAAATATAGCAAAAGTCGAGAGCAGAAGCAAAGTTTACTTTGATTATGCCGAGACGCACGCGTATATATGAGCGTCAGCTCAAACCTTAGCAAAACCAGTTCACATACGGATGGATTATGCAAAGTGTTTGAAAAAGAAGAAGTCAAATATCTTGGCTGCATTATCTCAGCTGTGCTGAGTGTTTTAATTTGTCCCGATACAGTTGATACAATTACATTAAGAACTTCATCAATTCGCTTGGTGTGATGCATTCGAATTCTGCATCTGGATATGCGGCCGCAAATTGTGCAGGAACTCCAACACGTTTTCCTTCCTTTCTCTTTATTTCAAAGCCGGTCATCACTCCGTCCTCAATCTCAATCAGGTCAACTTCTTTCTTTTGCTGTGTTCTCCAAAAGTAGTGCTGCACAAATGTTCTTCCGGCATATTCATTTTTTTTGCGTCGTTCAGCAATTACAAAGTTTTCCCACATATGACCGAGTTCTTCAGGGGATCTGAGGGATACCGGTGCCATATTGCCTATTACCGCGTTGCGGATTCCCATATCCCAAAAATAGAGTTTGCGTGCAAACTTCAGTTCGTTTCGTTGATTCTTGGCATATGATGGAAGAGTAAAAATGATATAACTCTTTTCGAGTATCTCAATGTAGCGTTCTACAGTTTTTGCATCAATTCCGACGAGTCCCGATAGCTCAGTTGCAGATATGGTTGAACCAATCTGAAAGGCAATCGCCTGAACCAGTTTTACCAATTTATCTGGCTTGGCTATGTTATTTTCCTCCATGACATCTTTATAAAGGTAACTGTCTATGAGTTCTTTGAGAACTTCTTTCTCATCGCCAGGAGATATGACAACCTCGGGATAATAGCCATAAATCAGTCTATGATCAATCATTCTTGACTCTTCCAGAGCACTTGTTTCTTCCGCCATTTCTTTGAATGATAGCGGATATAGTTTGAATTCGCGTTTTCTGCCAGTCAAGGACTCATTGACCGCTTCTGCAAGTTTGAATGCCGAACTGCCGGTAACGATGATTCTGACATCCTTGAATTTCTCAGCTACGATTTTGAGCATATTGCCGACATTCTCAATCTTCTGAGCCTCATCAACGAAAAGGAAGCTGTTGTTACCGATGAGGATTTTCATTTTTGCCTCATCTACATTTACAAACATTGTCTGAACATCAGTGCTATCGCCATTGATTTCAAGAATTTTTGCATCCTTGGGAATTATTTCACCTGCAAGAGTCGATTTTCCAACCTGACGCGGTCCCATAATAGTTACTGCTTTTTTCTTAGCGAGGGCATTATTTATCCTATCCTCTATGGCTCTTTTAATCATAGTGCATTATTTTCTCTTCTGTGCAAATATACATAAAGCTGAGAGCAGAAGCAAAGTTTACTTTGATTCTGCCGAAGCGCATCAGTATATGTGCGCGAAGCGCAAATATATACAAATTCCTTAAATCTTAAAAGATTTGCGGAGTTAACTCCCGAAAAATTATAAGATTTGCGGAGTTTTGATATTTCTTCTGTTGCTCAACACAATAAATGATACATTCAAGTAAATTTCAAAACCAGGACTTTAGTCAGCCCGTCTCCACAATCATGATTGAAACCACGCACAACAAAAGCAAATTCCATAAATACCATTGAGCCGGGCTGCCGGTATGATATTTATGGAATTGCTGGTGTTTATTGGAACTGTCCGAACAGAATCCAATGCCACTTATTCATGTAATGTGGCAGCCTTGGGTGCGACGGAATCAGATTATGACTCCCCCGTCAACTGAAAGGACTGCGCCTGTGATGTATGAGGCGAGGTCGCTTGACAGGAACAGGAAAGCGTTTGCAATGTCTTCAGGCTCTCCCATTCTGCCGGCAGGGATTCTGCTTATCAGCGGCTGTATCATCTGGTCCGGCAATTTGGCCACCATGTCTGTGCGTATGATTCCTGGCGCTACCGCATTGACGCGTATCTTGTCTTTGGCGAGCTCTCTTGCAAGGGATTTCGTGAGCCCGTTCACGGCATATTTTGATGCCGGGTATCCGCATCCGGAAGCTTGTCCGTAAAGGCTCACAACTGAGCTTGTATTTACGATTACGCCGCCTCCGTCTTCTTTCATGATCCGTGCCGCTGCCTGGCTGCATACCATGACTGCCTTTATGTTTAGTTCGAGGATGTCGTCAAACTCTTTTTCTGTGTAGTCATATAATGCCGTACTTTGTGAGATGCCGGCATTGTTGGCAAGAATGTCTATTTTTCCGAATTTGTCCTTCACTTCGGCAAATGCCCGGGCTACAGACTGAGGGTCTGTCAGGTCCGGCCATATGGCCATTGCACTTGCATCCGGAAATTCTTCTTTGATGCGTTCAAGCGCAGCTTCCGCAGTCTGCTGCCTGGAGCCGCAAAGAGCCACAGAGGCTCCTGCTTCCAGATATTTTTTCACAATCGCGTAGCCGATGCCACGCGTGCCGCCTGTGACAACGGCAATTTTACCTTTTAAGAGATCTTTCATTTTGTCAAAATTTTCACGTCCTGCCTTGAGGACATTTTTGTGGAAAATATTTCACTGCCTAAATGATGCCAAAACTATTCCTTTGACGGCTATGAACATTATTCTTTCAAATGCCCCTTTGCAATCTGCTTTGAGATGAATTCTGATTTGGCGTATTCCCAAAGAATTTCGGAACCTTCCGCTGTCCTGGAGTTTCTTCCGAGCACTTCTGCAAGTGTACGCCCGTCTTCCTGCCATGATTTGCCGTCAGTGGCGGCCTGCAGCATCATCGGCTGGAAATTGTCCATGGTATGGGCGAATTTTGCCTCTGGAGTCTTCCATGCCTCAAATTCTTCCCAAAGGCCTCTCATCTTCACCGCCATTTTGTCAGGCAGCATGCTGAAAAGCCGATCCGCTGCAGCACTCTCGCGTGCCTTCTGTGTCAGTTTCCCCTCTTCGTCGTATGCGAAAGTATCTCCCGCGTATATCTCAACGAGGTCGTGTGTCAGCACCATGCTGACTACTTTCAGCAAATCTATTTTTTCGTTCGCATAGTCTGACAGAAGAATTGCCATGACCGCAAGATGCCAGGCATGTTCGGCATCGTTTTCAAGCCTCATTCCGTCAGTAAGATATGTATGCCTCCGTATGAATTTCTGTTTGTCAATCTCAGTGCAGAACTCTATTATTCGTGCCAGCTCGGCGTGCCCGTCTGATGCCATGGCGGCATTTCCCTTTCCATTTTTCTCCATGTCATTTTCAATTTTATGCAAATATATGTTTTGTACCGGATAATCATATCCTGCCGTTGCCTGAATTATATTGCCGTCGGGGAAAATCTCCTCATGTGGGTAAGATGTACTGTCGGCGCTCTCATATAAAAACATTATTTTTGTGCCATCCAAAATGCTGCGGGCGGCAAGGTTGAAGCGGAGAGGCACTGGCCATGCAATGCCGGCACAGAGAAATATGTTCAATGGAATAAGTGCATCATCACATATGGAAATTAAACCTATAGCTTACATACGGACTGAGTTTCCGGAAAAATTCGGCATTCCGCGCCAGAGCGGACTGGCAGAAGGATTACGCGGGACTGTCGTGTTCGAGAAAGAGTACAGGAACCCGGCCGCATTGAGGGGTCTGGAAGATTTTTCGCACCTGTGGCTCATATGGGGCTTTTCCGCGAACAAGGCATGCGGTACATGGCAGCCGACCGTCCGTCCTCCTCGCCTGGGAGGCAATGCGCATGTCGGCGTTTTTGCCACGCGTTCGCCGTTCCGTCCGAATCCGATCGGCCTGTCCTGTGTGGAGATTGAAAGCATAGCGGAGAATACCCCCGACGGGCCATGCATAAACGTACGTGGCGCCGATCTTATGGACGGCACTCCGATTTATGACATCAAACCTTATATAAGGTATGCCGATTCCCGTCCTGAATCAGTGTGCGGATATGTTGATTCGCTGAGCGACAGGAGGCTGCAGGTGGTGATTCCAGACGGTTGTGCAGAAAGGATAGGGAATGAAGCCATGCTTTCCTCCCTTTCCGAAGTGCTTGCCCTGGACCCGCGCCCGTCATATCATGATGACCCTGAGAGGGTTTACGGAATGTCATATTGCGGCATGAACGTGAGGTTCACAGTCTGCGGAGAAGTTCTTGAGGTGCTGGACATCAGCAAATGCAGCGAATAAAAGGACGCGTCCGGCAAAACGTCACAAGCAAGCTTGACGTTTTGCTCTTGACTTTTGCTATATATGAGCTGCAAAAATGGTAATTGTAAAATTACCGGTCATATTTACATCCAAGGCCTCTTCCCGTATTTTATCTTGAACTTCGTTATTCTCAATAATGGGAATGCCCTGGCATCTGTTCCATGCTTACAATAACTGAAATAGTCATTCCCGATGCCATAGAGGGCATTTACCGTTGGCTACATGCCCCGATATGGCTTCCTGGACATCCTGCTCCTTGCTATCGATATCGTAGAACAATCCGCCGAGGTCTGCAGCAAGAAGAACCATTACATATCCCTATATCACAGGCATCCTGAACGGCCTCTTTTCACATCCATTCCAACAGACCACAATATGCCTTCAGCATCAATGCCGGATTTTGCTACGTTATGCAGAGGTATTGGTACGGAGTGGACCTTTAGCGTCTTTCCGCCTCGTCATTCTGAACCTTCTTA
>DBLW01000203.1 GCA_002298075.1 Bacteroidales bacterium UBA714
CGATGAGTGTGCTTAAGGGTGTATCAAAATTACTTCCGTCCGGCAAGCAACACCTCCTGGGCATGTCATTTGCCGCCTTCCATCAGGAACACTTTCATGAAATCATTAAGGTCACCGTCAAGCACCCCTTGAGTATCGGAAGTCTCATGTCCGGTACGGAGGTCCTTCACCATCTTGTACGGATGCAGCACATAGCTTCGTATCTGGGACCCCCACTCAATCTTCTTCTTCTGTCCCTCCAGCTCAGCCTGCTTCTCCTGACGCTTCTTCAGCTCTATGTCATACAGACGTGACTTGAGGATACGCAGCGCATTCTGGCGGTTGTCAAGCTGCGAGCGCGTCTCTGTGTTTTCGACAACAATGCCGGAAGGAATATGCCTCACACGCACTCCCGTCTCGACCTTGTTGACATTCTGTCCGCCGGCTCCGCTTGAACGGTAAGTGTCCCACTCCAAATCTCCCGGATTGATTTCTATTTCTATCGAGTCATCAACCAAAGGATATACAAACACGGAAGAAAAGGTCGTCTGACGCTTTCCCTGTGCATTGAAAGGGGAAATGCGCACAAGGCGGTGCACCCCGCTCTCGGCCTTCAGGTATCCGAATGCATAGTCACCCTCAACCTGTATAGTGGCGGATTTGATTCCGGCGTCCTCTCCCTCAAGTTCATCGGTTACGGTCACCTTATATCCGTTACGCTCCGCCCATCGCACATACATTCTCATCAGCATTGCGGACCAGTCATTCGCCTCTGTTCCGCCGGCACCAGAATTGATTGTAAGCACCGCTCCGAGACTGTCACCCTCCTCACCGAGCATATTCCTCAGTTCCAAATCTCCGACCTGCGCTTCAACAGCCTTGTAAGCCTCCTCAAGCTCCTTCTCCTCGTCAGTCTGTATATCTTCCGCAGAATCGGAAACACTTTCCTTGGCAAAGTCATAAAGCACATCCAGGTCGGCAGTTCCAGCCGCGACCTTGTCATATCCGCTGACCCAGAATTTCACACCTGCAAGTTCCTTCAGGAACTTCTCAGCCTCCTTCGGGTCGTTCCAGAATTCAGCGGCAAGAGTCTTCTCCTGCTTCTGCTGGACCTCCGCACGTTTTTCCTCAATATTTATGCACCTGCCAAGCGTCTCGACACGCTGCTGCAGAGCCTTTATCTGCTCATTAGTTATCATTTCTCACTATATTTGACGCCGCCTGGACTTGACATGACGTTAGGGCGGCCGCACAGCACATATGTTCCGGTATGTCAAGCGGGAACAAAGATAATACAGTTTTTCCGATTTGCCATCAGCGGAAACTGTTTGAATTTGAGTCATGGCGAAAGAAAATCATGGCAACAACAATGCTTTTTTGTAAATTTGCGCCCGCCGCCGACAAAATGTCCGTATTTTGCCATAATATTCATGACAAATCCTAAAACGGACTCCAAACACTGCGGAGCATTTCAATTATGACAGGTATTTTCGATTCTGGAGTAGGAGGCCTTTCGGTTTTCAGGGAGATACGCAAAATTCTTCCTCAAGAACGCTATATATATTTCTCAGACAATGCGCACTGCCCATACGGGGAAAAATCAAAGGAGTATGTCATTGACCGGGCAAGGGAAATAACACGGTTCCTTTTGGAAAAGGGCGCGGACATAATCGTTGTGGCATGCAATACGGCGACAGCTGCCGCCATTTCAACACTGAGGGAGGAATTTCCGGTAAAGTTCATCGGAATGGAACCGGCCATAAAACCTGCTGTCCAGAACACAAGAACCGGAGTCGTAGGCGTACTTGCCACAGCAGGAACCCTTAGAGCGGACAAATACATACACACACGTGAAAAGTTTGCGGAAGGCATACGCATCGAAGAACATGTCGGACAGGGATTCGTAGAACTTGTAGAAAGCGGCAACATCTACGGAGAGGATGCAGAGGCGACGGTACGCAAAAGCCTTGAGCCCCTGCTCAGCTGCGGAGCGGACACGATTGTTCTCGGATGTACACACTACCCGTTCCTTGCCGGCACTATCGGAAAAGTCGCAGCCGAACTTGTACCGGACAGGCAGATAACCATAATAGACCCGGCTCCGGCCGTCGCAAGCCATCTGGCAGACGTAATGGAAGAGGAAGGCCTGTCCAAAAGCCATCCGGAAGGCTATGGCATCAGCCTATACTCGTCCGGAGACCCCACAGCACTCGAAAGGACATTCGGCACTCTTCTCTGACAACGGCAACACACCGAAACAAGAAGAAGGAGAGAAAAAGTCAGAATAACTCTCTGAGAATTGAAGTTGAGTTGACCTCACCGAAAAACAAGAAAAAGGGGCTTGAATAATACTTTTTATTCAGCCCCTTCAATATGCACTTCTGACGGAAACATTTTCCGATATACTAATTCTCAAGGCAATCCACCGGTGCGGCCAGCCTCTTCAGAAGACCATCACGCCATCTGGCCTATCACCTCGAAATAAGGCTTGCCATCATTTATCGTGACGCGGTAAACAGTGTCATCCACCTTATAATATTCCTCCCCTTGCAAAGTCACCATGTCGTAATCCTCAGGCAAAGTCTCCACGAGGGCACCTGCAGGCGGCACAATCACCTTATACTCACCTTTCTTGTCCATCACATAGAACACTCCGTCCTGATAATAATAGTCAGTCCCGGCAGCCGCATAGCTCTGCACAAGTCCGAGCCTGTCAGCAAGCCCGTATGAGGCGCTTGCCTGCTTCTGGGCTGACGCTATGTCCTTGTTCTGCGCGGCAATTATGGCATTGTTGTCCGCAATAATCTCGTTCTGTTTTGCGATATATTCATTGTTCTCGTTTATCTTGCTGTATGTGTGCGCCACGGTGCTGTAATAGGAGAACCTGACGGCAGCCCATGTCATGTCAGTGATGAGGTTGGCCGCAAGAACTGTCCCGAAAGGCGGCCTGCACACCACATAACAACCGCCATACGGACGATACCAGATGTCATTGCAGCAATAATAGATCACCCCGTGATGACGGTATCTGCGCGCATGCGAAGGCAAGACCCTCACCCTGTGTCCGTAGAAATGGTCATGTCCTGTCCAATAATATGACGGACGGCTGTAGTGCATGAAATCACGGTCACGAGGATGCACACGCCTTACGTCAGGTCTTTGGCCGGGACGCACCTGCACCGGAGCCTGCGGTCTGCCGGACGGTCTGTGCACATTTGAAGCCTGTCCATGGCCGTTTCCAGGACGGTTAACATGATTCCCGTTGCCGGGCCTTGTTGCAGGACGCACATCCGGACGGGTTCCGGGACGTGTCTGGCTTCCAGGCTTTGTTGCCGCACCTGGCCTGTCTGCCGTCCCCGGCCTTGTGGAAGTGCCCGGCCTTGACGGTGTCCCAGGTCTGGAAGGTGTCCCAGGCCTGGCAGCAGTACCGGGTTTTGTCTGTGTTCCCGGTTTTGTCTGTGTACCCGGTTTTGTCTGCGTACCGGGCCTTGACGCAGTTCCAGGTCTTGACGGGGCAGCAGGACGCGTAGCGGGACGGTCCTGATTACCTGGTCTGGCTGCCGGACGTTCCTGGCTGCCCGGCCTTGCTGAAGTGCCATGCTTGTCTCTATCGGCAGGCTTTGCAGCAGGGCGCGCTGCAGGCTTGCGCTCTTGTGTTGCAGTTCTTGTCGTATTGCCGGTTCTCTGTCCCCCTCCGCGTGCCTGGGCTGAGACGTCAGCAGAAAAAGCCGCGAATGCCAAACCTACAAGCATTGCGGCCGCCATTGTTCTGATTGGTGCCATAATCATAAAGATTTCGTGTTAATATATATGGTACTTCTGCGACAATGCACGGAAAGACTCCTCATCTTTCCGCCAATATTCCTTTATGTCATCAAATCTGTACCTTTTGACAAATTCTTTCCTCACATAATCCGTGCCGCAGACTTTGTCAAAGAGTCCGAAGCCGCTTATCACTGAGAATGCCTTTTTATCCGGCCAAAGCTCAGCGACAGCCTGCATAACATGAAACTGCGTCTCCGTGACGCGTGCGGCTGCATAGTCAGTAAAGAAGAACTGAAGACCTTTGACAAGCTCACCTCTGAGGCTTCCAGAAAAAGGCTTGTACCAGATTGTACGGAAAGACACACCAGGAATGCAATAGCTTTCAAGACGTTCCTTCAGTTTTTCAGGGTCAAGCCAAACGGCTCCGAACACCTGGAACGGCAAAGTATATCCGATACCGATATTCATGAACCCATAGAGTTCCCCGCATATTCCTGAAGCAGCATAATACATCGGTGTATCCTTGAAAGGGATGTTCGGAGACGGAAGTATCCACGGAAGACCTGTGTCCTCGTACAGCATGTCCCTTTGCCATCCCTCCATAGGAACTACGGAAAGACGGCAACGGGCAGGCTCCCTGTCACCCTTCTGTCCGCGATTCAGCCCCTCCTCATTTATCAGCATGGCAAGTTCACCCACCGTAAGCCCGTATACGTAAGGAATCCGGTACTGGCTCACAAAAGAGTTGAAGCCAGGCTCTACATAGCATCCCTCGATTTTCTCTCCTCCGAGAGGATTGGGCCTGTCGAGCACCATGACCTCCACGCCAGCCTCCGCACATGCCTCCATGACAAGACCCAGCGTACTGATGAAAGTATATGAACGCACTCCCACGTCCTGTATGTCATAAACCATGACATCAATTCCGCAAAGCATCTCCTCCGTAGGCTTCCGTGTAGCGCCATAAAGAGAATAGACCGGAAGACCTGTTACCGGGTCCACGGCATCAGGAACCTTACCTCCGGCATGCACATTGCCGCGTACCCCGTGCTCAGGGCCGAAAAGGGCCACAAGCTCCACCTCAGGAGCTTCAAAAAGAATGTCAACAGTGGAACGGAGACGGCTGTCAATCCCGCTCGGATTAGTCACCAGTCCGACACGTTTTCCGGAAAGCTGCACGAATCCCCTGTCACGCAGCACCTCAATGCCAGGCTTCACGACAGGTTCAGCCCCATATGACACAGCCTGGCACAGCAGGGCAGCCAGCGAACAAATAAGACAAAGGACAGTACGCATCATGAAGCACTAAAGATTAACCACCTTTCCGGCAAAGAGGATACCGGCGCCGTCATTGTCAGCAATGAAAAACAGGAAAGGCCTGTCAACAGTCATCACCGCAACCGGCTTTCTGCCAGGATTTAAGGCAGTGGCACGTACCTGCACACTTGTCACGGCAGCAGCCTCAGTACCTTTCTCAGACACCTCTATATAGCATTTCTGCTTCACCAAGTCAAGAGCAAGTGACCTGTCGGCAGATATGCCGCTGAAATCAGCCCTTGATGAGAAAGCCCTGCTCACGCCCATTTCCATAAGAGCGTCATTAAGCACCACGGAAGTCTCCAATTTGAATTTAGGCAATGAAAGGACAACCTCCGTTCTGGAGAGTTTCCCCATTGCGGCATCATAAAGCGACTCGCCGAGATAAGGAATCACACTTTCCATGTCCATACCGGCAGGAGGAAGGGCCACATACATCGAATAGCGTCCTGAGGAATAAGGTATCTTTATGAGCTGGCATCCGTCATATTCGGCATATGAATAATAAGCCTTCCTTGTCATCATACGGACAGGCACATTTCCGGAGACACCCTGGAAAATCCTCTCAGCAGTCAGTTCCTCATTGAACGCATCCTGCCATGGGGCATTGAAATAAAGGGCATTGACCAGGACCATTGCGATATCGGGCCTGAGTTTGTCAACTATCTGCTCAATCTTTCCCTCTGTATTTTCCGAACACCATGCGTTTATGTCATCCGCGGCAGATGGTGAAGAGAAGTCGCGTGAGAAAACAGACGCGCCATAATCTTTCCTCAAAGTGCCGGAATAACTGTCCTTAAGCGAGAATCCGTCATCCAGCCACACCGAATTGGCAGACCTGACCACGATAGTGTCATTACCTCCGAGGTCAACGTCCTTGAACAGACAGCCGTTTAGAGCCATGTCAAGCTCCATGCATGTCTCACCGGCAGCGCCCTCTGCAAGCATAGAAAGGGCTGCGCCCGCGCTATAAGGGGAAACCACCACATTCCCGGCCTTGCCGGCCTGCTCATTCACACTGCGGAAAAAAGACAGCGCAAAGCCTGTCGCGGAACCTTCAGACGGCTTCTCATATTTCTGACCGCAGGCGGTCATGCAGCACAATGCGGACATTGCGGCTATTTTCATGTTCAATTTCATTCTGTCAAAATATTTAATGTTCATATTCATATCTGCATAATCATTTCTTTCCGTACTCCGGCTCGACTTTCAGCAGCAGAGTAACCAAAACTGTCACAAAGCAGCACATCATGACCATCACGAAAAATCCGGAATAGCCGAGCCATTCCTGCATATATCCTGCCACCATGCCCGGAATCATCATGCTCAAGGCCATAAAAGCTGTACACAATGAATAATGCGCAGTCTTGAACTCTCCGTCAGAAAAATAAATAAGATAGAGCATATAGGCAGTGAATCCGAATCCGTATCCGAACTGGTCAAGAACCACGCATGCCCCTGTAACCCAAAGGCTCTCAGGCTGGAATGCCGCAAGAAAGACAAAAGACAGGCAAGGCAGAGCAAGGCTCATGGCCATAGGCCACAATGACTTCTTGAGCCCCCCTTTCGCAGCAGCGACACCTCCCAGGATGCCTCCTACGGTCAATGCAAC
>DBLW01000160.1 GCA_002298075.1 Bacteroidales bacterium UBA714
GTCTGCAGGCGGCTCATGCCGGATGCAAGGAATGTAAGTATTCCTGTATTCTCGTCGAATGTGATATACTTGCGATATTCTACCGGAATCTTGTTTACATCCATAGTGTAAGCTATTGCCAGGCCGTAGATGTCTTTGACGTCATTTCCGGCAGCGAAACCGTTCATGCCGTCACCGATTGTCCAGTGCGCGTCGGCAGCATCCTCAGATGTTGATTTTGTTATCAAGTCGTATGACTTGCTGCCGAACGGCCTGTTGTCTTTAAGGGTGATGTAATCAAGGATATTGAACTTGTAGTCAACAGCGTTCTTAATGGCGATGTTCCCGCCAAGCTCGTCCTTGAGCATTACCTCGACCTGTCCGATAGGGTCATACTTCTTCACATAGTAAGTCGCATATGCCTGACCTTCATCGAATGACGTAGGGAGCTGCATCCTTGCACCGTTTGCACTTACGAGGAAGAGGTTGCCACGGACTCTTACAACGTCATCCTTGTCATTGTAAGTGAGCACGTTGTCATTCATTACAATGCCGGCTCCGGCTGTGCCGAGGATTTCATACTCAGCTACAAGGCCTGCTTCCGCTATAGCTTCGTCATCAAGTATCGTAAGATTGCCGTCAACGATGTTGAACTCTTTGCTCATGGTCACATTGTCCATTGAGAATCCGGATACTTCAGCAGACTCGGCATTAGGCTCGTAAAGCGGAAGAACCTGAGTGAAGTAAGCACCTGCATTATCCTGGGCTACTGTAATCCTGCTGTGCTGGAAGTTGTAGATAGGATATTCGAACTTGAGCTTGTGGGTAATTGTGATTTCCTGACCATACCATGTAGTGAAATTCTTGGTATAGAGAACCTCAGGCTTGAAGGTCTTGTTAGGGAATGAGCGGTATTTGAAGCCCGGAGTTATCACGAACTTGTCTTCGTCCGCAATTCCGTCTTCAGAGTTGAAAGCAAATCCAAGGACAGTGAACATGCCGTCTGTCGGCTGTAAAGGAGCATCGTAAGTTGCATCGACGGTATTCTTGTTCTTCTCTGCATCATAGTAAGCTGACAAGATGTCGTCGAAGTACTTGATTGCCGGAATCTCACTCACGCCGAGGTTCTTGCCGTCAGTAAGTGCGCTGAAGAGCGGGTTGAGCGAGTAGAGTTTTTCACCCTTGGCAAGCTCAAAGTCTTTTGCATACGTTACGACAGTCGAGTCGATATTCACGATTACAGGTTTCCTGTTGCGGTCAATGGTCTGAATCTCAACTTTAACGATAAGCTCGATGGACTCAGTGTCATATTTGCCTGTAAGGGTGTATGTCTTGCCCCATTCAAATCCAGAGAAGTCAATGAGGATGTCTCCGGACTTGGCCTCGCAAGAGAATGATGCTTCCGCTTCTGGAGAAGCTGTAACAGCGCCTTTTATGATTGCTTCAAGATCTGCGTCGGCAGGAACATTTACAAATGAGAATTCATCTTTTGCAATCCTGAATCCTGTTCTTGAATATGAAGCGTCTTCGCCATTAAGGAGTTTTGCATCGGTTTCTGCGTCATAAGAGTAATTCCAGTTGAGCTCAGCCTTCTTGACAATAGTGATTTCGGCCCTTTCCTTGATGATTTCACATGGAACACTGGTTACTGCTGTCACACCCTTGCAAGTGTATTTGTATAAAACAATGGCAGACTCGCCGACATTCTCTTTGCCTACGCCCTTGCTGAGGGAAACGGTCGCATAAGGAGCATTCTTATCTTCATCTATTACAAATGAAGCCTCAGCCTCCGCAGGGAAGTATTCTGTTGCGATTCCTGGGAGAACTTCGACATCGTATCCGTTTTCTTCCATCTCGGACTGCTCAATCACCTTGCCTCCGATAACGAAGACAAGCTTGTGTCCTTCCAAAGCTACCAGGCTGTCACGCTTGGTGTAAGGGAATTCAAGTATCTCTTCAGTGCAGAGCAGACCGGTGATGTCTTTGTCGTTGCGGTCGAAAATCTTCATTTCAGCCGCTTCTACGGCAGGAACGAGATTCGTGTACTCAGAAGATATGTTGTCGTAATTCTCGTCTTTCTTGAGAACGAGGGCCGCACTGTAAGACTGTGTACCAGACTTAGGGCCAGAGTAGAATTCATCTACGAAATTGCGTGTCTCCACAGTGAAAGTTATGGTACCTTTCGTGTCGTCAGCTTTAGCGCCGATGATGTTGATTTCAGGGTCCTCAGCACGTGTCTTGACGCCTATGACGTCGAATGAGAAAACATCAGTGCCCTGTGCAAGTATGGAAGCCAGTTCCGAAGGATTCACTTTGTAAGTGAGTGTAGAGGTACCTTCGATATATGCAGGTTCATCTGCCGTGCCGATGTTCAGTACATTCACGGTAGCTTTTCCATCGTTATAGTCCGGAACATAAACGAGGCTCTGCACACGGTTTTTCAAAATGTCCTCTATTTTCTTGAGACGCGAGTCAATGCTGTCGATATTGCCGGTGATATTTTCAATCTCGCCGTCTATCCTTTTGATATCAACCTGAAGAGCATCAATGTCGCCCTGAAGGTCGTCAATCAGGCCGGCAAGCCTGCTGTCCTCGGCCTGAAGAGCCTCGATTGCATCAGCATGGTCAGCGACGAGCTTGTTGAGCTGGTCAATGGCAGCCTTAAGGTCAGCATCTTCCTGCTCAAGTTCTGCAATCTTCTTGTTATAAGCCTCCACATGAGCCTTGTATTCCTCATAACGTGCATCGACAATAGTCTGCAGAGATTTTATAGCGAGTATGCGGGCCTGCACTTCTGCTTCGATTGCCTGCCTGTTGGCCTCTATGTCATTTTCAGCCTTGTCCATCCTGTTCTTGAGCTCCTCGCAATCAGCGAGAAGAGCCGCAATATCTTTGGCATTCTGCTCTACGGAAGCCTCGAGTACGTCAAGGCGTTTTGCAATACCGTCAACAGTTGCATTGAGAGCGGTTAGCGCCACGTCAATTCTGGCGATGTCGTTCTTGTTTTCTTCCACGCTGCCGCCAAGAGTACCGAGAGCGTCTTCAAGAGCAGTGATTTTGGCTTCAAGGTCTTTCTTCATCTTGTCCACCTCTGTCTTGTCAGCTTTGGTGTCCTGAAGGTTCTTGATTGCTGCATTCGCCTCGGCAACAGCCGTCTGTGCGTCAGAAACGGCTTTCTTGATGTCTTCTGCATTCTGTTTTACAGCCTGGTCAAGAGCTGCGATAGAAGTGTTGACCTCTGCAATCTTGTCATTGATGCTCTTCTCAAGGTCCGATTTGAACTGGTCAACCTCCGATTTGAGAGCATATTCACTCTTCAATTTGGTCTCCAGGTCAGAAATTGTCTTCTCAAGAGAAGCGACGGAACTTGTAAGATCATCGTTTACCTTGCGGATGTCCTCATCGTAGTCAGTACATCCGACAACTGCAAAAGCAGCCCCCAAAAGGAGTGTCTTGCAAAATTTCGATAAATTCGATTTCATAAAAATTGATTTAATGGATAATAAGATATGTTAACGAACATTATTCAACGGTACAAATGACAACCCTGTTCTGCTGTGCCTGCTCGAACGGCTGCACTGTGTCTCCTTTGTGGTCTGTGACAATGCGGCCCTCTGCCACTCCGTTCTTCATGAGCACATCCTTTACGTTTGCGGCCCTGCTCTTTGAGAGCTGCATGTTCACATTTGAGTTACCTGTCTCCTGGTCGGCATATCCCACGACGGCCACGCTGAAATCAGGGTTCTCCACAAGCCACTTTGCCAGTTCTTCGAGTTTTGCGGCTTCTTCTTTCCTTATTTTTGCGGAGCCGATTGCGAACCATATGTTGTCTGAATGCTCCTTTGCAGCCTTGGCGTGTTCTGCTGCCCTTGCCTGCGCCTCTGCCTTGGCTGCCTCCTCTCTCTCTGCCTCAGCTTTCTGTGCCGCCTTTATGGCCGCCTCTTCTTCTGCTGCTTTGGCTTTTTCTTCCGCTATCCTCTGCGCCTCAGCTGCAGCAGCTGCCGCCTCGGCTGCCATGGCTTCTTCCTGGGCCGCGAGATAAGCTTTTGATGCCCTATGGTTTTTCCCGAAGTGCACCGTCAGTCCGGCGAGGAGGTTGAATTGCCAGTCTGCGTTGCCGGCTCTCTTGGAGTTGAACCTGTCAGACATTACGTTTGCATTGCCTTCGATTCCGAGACTGATGCGGTTTCCGATCCTGAAGTCAATTCCGGTTCCCATCCTTCCGGGAACGAATAGCTTTCTTGTCCAGACATACTCCGGAGCGGGACTTACAGAGTTCGCTCCATTTCTGAATCCGTACATTCCTCCCACACCTCCGAGGATATATACGTTGCATACCCTTTTGTGGTTGAACCCGCCGAAAAGGTTGCACAGGTCAAGCTTGAGGTCGATGTTTCCCTGACCGAATTTGTAAGAGTAAATGGTGTTCGTCACTACTTGGCATCCTTTGCCTTGCCATCCTCCGACCCCAATACGCAGGCTGAGTGCAGGAATGAATCTGTACTCGGCGTTGATGAAAGCAGCCGGGGAGAGCAGGTCACCGAAAGCGGCCTCACCGAGTGTATATGCCGCGCCTCCCTGAAGCTGCATGCTCCATTGCGGGCGGAATTCTACGCTCGGATCGCTCTTGCTCTGCTGTGCCAGCGCAGCTGCGGAAACCATTGCTGCGGCCAACACCAAAGAAAAACGTTTTAAGTTCATAATAAATTTATTAGAGTTATA
>DBLW01000039.1:0-13681 GCA_002298075.1 Bacteroidales bacterium UBA714
ACAAGTGCGGCAAATGCCAATTGCGCAAAGATAATAAATTTATAGGTCAAATGCACAAAATATACTTCGAAAAGAGATGCATAATAATCTGTCCCCCAACGGAACAGGCACTTTCTGATCCGAACGCCATACTTTTCAGCTATGGAGAAGACTCATGCATACATTCTCTTGTGGGAATGTTTGAAGCTTCCGCCACACTGCACAGGATATACATCCCGAGCACAGATCCGGAGCACACCTACAGAAGAATATGCGCTGAGTTCACCGAGGTGAATGCCGGCGGCGGGCTCGTGTCCAACAGAAGGGGCGACTTCCTCCTGATAAGCAGGAACGGCCTGTGGGACCTCCCCAAAGGGCATCAGGAAGAAGGAGAGGACATAAGGACCACAGCGCTTCGGGAAGTGCAGGAAGAGACGGGGATAGACAAGATTGAGCTGCGTGAACTGATATGCGTGACCGACCACTGCTACAGAAGAGACGGCAAATGGCATCTCAAGCACACATGGTGGTTCGACATGCTTTACACAGACCCGACAGACCTCACGCCTCAAAGGGAAGAGGACATAGCCAAGGCCGCATGGGTCGCAAAATCAAGCCTTCCCACATTTTTACTCAATACGTATCCCTCTATCGCTGAGGTATTTCGAGAAGCACGGATATAATTTTTACGGCATTGTGAAACAAACCCGGCAAAAAATCGTATAATGTAGTGTATTTTGCTGTTAATTTTTACCTACATATATGAAGTTATCACAATTCCAGTTCCAGCTTCCTGCTGACAAAATCGCCACAGAGCCGCCGAGATGGCGTGACGAGTGCAAGCTCATGGTCCTACACAAAGCTACGGGAGAGATTGAGCACAAGCTTTTCAAAGACATAATAGAATATTTCGGCAAGGGGGACACCTTTGTCCTCAACGACACAAAAGTATTCCCGGCAAGGCTGTACGGAAACAAAGAGAAGACCGGAGCTGACATAGAGGTATTCCTCCTCAGGGAACTGAACCGCGAGCAGAGGCTTTGGGATGTAATCGTTGACCCCGCCCGCAAGATCAGGATAGGCAACAAGCTTTATTTCGGAGACGATGAGAGCCTTGTGGCTGAAGTCATTGACAACACGACATCAAGGGGACGCACCCTGCGCTTTTTGTACGACGGACCTTATGAGGACTTCAAGGAGACTCTCTTCGGACTCGGCCAGACACCTGTTCCGGATTGGGTAAAGAAAACCGTGACAGAAGAGGACAAGGAAAACTTCCAGACAATTTTCGCAAAGCATGAGGGAGCCGTATCCGCCCCGGCGGCAGGCCTGCACTTCAGCCGCGAGTTATTCAACAGAATGATTCTCAAGGACATCAACAAGACGTTCCTGACACTTCACATGGGCATCGGACATTTCCGCGAGGTCGATGTCGAGGACCTTTCAAAGCACAAGATGGACTCTGAAAGGCTAATAATAACGGAAGAAGCAGCCGAAGTAATCAACAAGACCAAAAGAGAGGGCCACAAAGTGCTCGCAGTCGGCATTACCGTGATACGCGGCCTTGAGACATACGTCACAACAAACGATGAAGTCAACCCTTACGACGGCTGGACCAACAAATTCATCTTTCCTCCTTACAGATTCGCGATACCGAATGCAATCGTATCAAACTTCCATCGCCCGGGCTCTACGATGCTCATGTCGGTGGCTGCTTTCGGAGGCTATGAAAATGTGATGAAGGCATACAAGACCGCCCTTGAACAGGACTACAAATTCGGTCCTTACGGTGACGCGCTCCTGATAATCTGACAAGGCATGGTATCACCCTGCGGAAAATGCCGCATGCTTTTATAAAAAAGAGACATGAAATAAAGAAAAAGAAATTTTCAATATAAAAAAGAGAAAAACGGTCTCCGGGCAAGCCCCGGAGACCGTTTTTCATATTTACTTTGCGGCCATGGGAAATTATGCAGAAAAGATAAGCCTGTGCGCCATGTCAAAGATTTTCGGTTTCGAACCGAAAATCGGGCTTGCCATGATAGCACGCACCGGAAGTGCCGCCGAAATATTCCGTCTTAGCACCAAAGATATTGACGGCATGCTCGGCCCTCATTCAAGATACAGGGGAGCGATATGCAGCAAGGCCCTCGATGACGCCGGAGCCATACTTGAAAGCCTATCAAAATCAGGGGCACGGTTCACGGGATGGACAGAAAATGGCTATCCCCAGCTGTTGAAAGAATGCCCGGACGCGCCTATAGGACTCTATGCCAAAAGCTGCACGCAAGACCGGGAACTGTGGAGCGGCAGAATGCCAGTTGCCGTAGTAGGTACAAGAGACATCTCGCCCTACGGCCGTGAATGGTGCGAAAGGATAGTGCACGCCCTCGCCCGCACAAGTCCCAAGCCGCTCATTATCAGCGGACTGGCAATAGGGACAGACATATGCGCGCACAAAGCCGCCCTTGAAGCCGGCCTTCCCACCATTGCTGTAATGGCAACAGGGACGGACACGATATATCCATACAGGCACAGGCAAATCGCAGAAAAAATGTCCGGCACCCAAGGCTGCGCACTCGTCACGGACTACCCTCCCGGCACAGCCCCGCTCCCGGTCAACTTCCTGAGACGAAACCGGATAATAGCAGGACTCAGCCATGCCACAATACTTGTCGAATCCAAGATAAAGGGAGGCGGGATGATGACATGCCGCCTGGCATTCTCATACGACAGGGACGTCTATGCCTTGCCGGGACGCGCCGATGACCTCCGCTCACAAGGATGCAACCACCTCATACGGGCCAGGATAGCGGAGCCGCTGACATCTGAGGAAGACATTATTGACAGCCTCGGACTTCTCACCACAGGCAGGAAGTCCCCTCCCTCCGACATGGAGCTGCTTTTTGAGGAATACGGGGGCAAGGAAACTGACGAGACCATATGCCGGATGGCCGAAATCCTGTCTGCAATACGCGGCAGCCGTGGAATCACAGTGGAAGAGCTGGGAAGGACCATAGGACTTCCATACGGCAGGGCAGCCCATCTTGCGGGACTGCTTGAGACGGACGGGTTCATATACTGTGACCTGCTCAGGAGATGCAGCCTCGTCTCCGCCAGATTCCGCTGACATCGCAACAGTGACGGCCGAGATTTCATTCCGGCCCGGCATAATGCCCGGCATGATTGGAACCGGGAAGGAATCTCACCCCGGCAGAACTAAAAGATTTTTTGAGAAAACACAAAACAGTTCCTAAATTTGCCGGAAATACTAATGAAGGTACAGATGGTATTCACAGACACCCATGCCCACCTGTATGACGAGGCATTTTCAGGTGAAGAGGACCAGGCAGTGGAAAGGGCCGTGGCCGCAGGCGTGACAAAAATGATTCTTCCGGACATTGACTCACAGACAAGGGAAGCCATGTTCACACTGGCCGGGCGCCACGAGGGAGTTCTTTTCCCTTGCCTTGGCCTGCACCCGACATCCGTAGGCAAGGGATGGCAGGAAGAGCTTTCGCAGATTGAGGGCATGCTCGGAAGCCGCCGCATATGGGCCATCGGAGAAATAGGCATGGACCTGTACTGGTCACGGGACTTTGAAAAGGAACAGGAAGAAGTCCTCAGGCTGCAGCTCGAAATGGCGGCCAAGGCGGACCTTCCGGTAATAATACATTCAAGGGAAGCTACGGAGCCGCTGCTGAGAATACTGAAGGACTGCCGCAGCCTTGGGACACGCGGCGTATTTCACGCATTCAGCGGAAGCCCGGAAACATTCAGGGAACTTGACAGGCTCGGGGAATGGCATGTGGGAATCGGAGGGGTCCTCACATACAAGAACGCATCAATAGCCAAGACCATAACAGAGATTCCCGACACGCGCATACTCCTTGAGACAGACTCCCCTTACCTGTCACCGGTACCGTTCAGAGGCAAGAGGAATGAAAGCAGCCGCATACCGCTCATCGCGGAACTGCTGGCCGGCCTGAAAGGGCTCAGCCTCAGCGAACTTGCCGACAGGACGACATCCAACGCACAAAAACTCTTCAGGCTATGACAAACCATACAGCATGCAGGGACAAATCATCCATCCTGCTGATATATACAGGAGGTACTATCGGGATGAAAGAAGATCCGGCCCTCCAGGCCCTCACACCTTTCGATTTCAGCCAGATACTCGAAGAAGTGCCGGAACTTGGAAAATTCGCATACAGGATAGACTCGTGCACCTTCGACCCGCTTATAGACTCATCAGACATTGAGCCGGCGCACTGGGTCGCCCTTGCCAGAATCATAGAAGAGAATTATGACCGGTACGACGGTTTTGTGGTTCTGCACGGGACCGACACGATGGCCTACTCGGCCTCGGCCCTGAGCTTCATGACGGAAGGGCTGACAAAGCCTGTCATATTTACCGGCAGCCAGCTTCCGATAGGTGCCCCGAGGACAGACGGGAAGGAGAACCTGATATCATCAGTGGAAATCGCCGCGGCCAAGGACAGCGAAGGACATGCCATAGTCCCCGAGGTATGCATCTGCTTCGACAATCTCCTGATGAGAGGGAACAGGACAAGCAAGGCAAGCTCAGACAACTTCAGGGCATTCCGCTCCGAAAATCTGCCCCCGCTTGCCGAAGCCGGGATAAGCATCCGGTACAATACCCAGCTCATACGCAAGCCTGAGGACTGGGATGCCGCCCCGAAATTCCACAAGGAACTTGACACCAAGGTCTCCATTCTGAAGATACACCCGGGCATAACTCCGCAGGTAGTAAGGAACATCCTGTGCGGACCGGAGACACGCGCCGTCATATTGGAGACATATGGAGCGGGCAATTCCCCGTCAAAGCAATGGTTCACGCAGCTCGTCCATGAAGCTTCTGAAAAGGGCAAGATCATGCTCAACATCAGCCAGTGCAGGGCAGGAAGCGTCAATATGGATATTTATGCTACAGGGAAATGTCTGAAGGATGCAGGAGTTGTCAGCGGCTACGACTGCACGACGGAAAGCGCCCTCGCAAAGTTGTTTCACCTCATGGGAAAAAGCACGGACAACGGCACCGTCAAAGCCGGACTGGAAAAGAACCTGAGGGGCGAAATATCAAAATAATTATTGCCGATTGAAAATTAATTGCTAAATTGCACCGGATTTTAAGGTATGGAATGCTTATACCCAGGAGAAAACACAAAAATACTGATAACAATTCAATAACTTTAAATTATTAAACACACAAAAACAATTATGAAAAAAATTTTCATGTTTTTGGCAGTAATGGGCGTGATGGCCTTTTCTGCACAGAACGCAGCGGCTCAGGACGAGCAGCCTGCTGACGGAACCGCAGCTACTGAAGTGGTAACTGAGGCTACTGAGACACTCGACGGACCTGAGGAGATTCCTTTGCATCAGGCCCTCAAGACCAAGTTCATCGAAGGTGGCGCAGGCTTCATGGCCCTCGTTATCATCTGTCTTATCCTCGGTCTTGCACTTTCAATCGAGCGCATACTTTATCTTTCACTTTCAAAGACCAACACCAAGAAGCTCCTTGCAAAAGTTGAGAAGGCTCTCAACGAGGGCGGCGTAGAGGCTGCAAAAGACGTTTGCCGCAACACACGCGGTCCTGTAGCAAGCATCTTCTACCAGGGTCTCCTCCGCATGGACCAGGGCATAGAGACAGTTGAGAAGACAGTCGTTTCATACGGTTCTGTACAGATGAGCCAGATGGAGAACGGCCTTTCTTGGATTTCTCTCTTCATCGCCATCGCACCTTCTCTCGGATTCTTGGGAACCGTTATCGGTATGATCCAGGCATTCGACGCTATCCAGGTTGCAGGCGACATGTCACCAAACGTCGTAGCAGGCGGTATGAAGGTCGCTTTGATCACCACAGTCGGCGGTTTGATCGTAGCCGTTATCCTTCAGCTCTTCTACAACTACATCCTCTCACAGATTGACTCTCTCACCATCGAGATGGAGGACGCTTCAATCTCTCTCATCGACGTTTTGGTCAAATATCAGGAAAAGAAATAATTTGAATTACAATGTACGCTAAAGTTATCAAATGGATATCATGGGTACTGCTCATCCTCGGTGCGGTGATTGGAGTCTACGGCTTCATCGTAGGCTTTGACGCCAACAGCAATGCTCCGGTTGACTATGTACTCTACTGGGCGTATGCAATGGTGGCCGTGGCGCTCATCGCCGTCCTTCTCGGCGTGGTCGTCATCAATACAATGAACGATCCGAAGAACCTTCTCAGGCTCGGCATCGGCATCCTGGCCATTGTTGTAGTAGTAGGCGCAGCCTATCTGCTTGCCCCAGGCACTCCAGCCGTCGGATATCTCGGCGAGCCTGTGTCAGACGCGACACTCAAGCTGACAGATACTATTCTGAATCTAACTTATCTCTGCTGCGGCGGCGCGATTCTCTCGATTCTTGTCGGAGGCGTCATCACCGCAACACGCAAATAACTGGACACCATGGGTAAAAAGACACCAGAAATCAACTCAAGTTCAACGGCGGACATTGCGTTCCTCTTGCTTTGCTACTTCCTGATGACTACCACGATGAATCAGGATATGGGTCTGCAGCGTCGTCTCCCTCCTATTCCTGACCCTAATCAGAAAGTGGAGGACCAGAAAGTTAATCGTCGAAACATCATCATCGTCAAGATTAACTCAGCCGACAGACTTCTTGCTGGTACTGAGCCTATGCATGTCAGCCAATTGAAAGATAAGATAAAGGAATTCCTCTCAAACCCTGCAAACGACCCGAATCTCCCTGAAAAGAATGAGATTGAAATCGAAGGCTACGGCCCATGCATGGTTTCGAAAGGAGTCATCTCTCTCCAGAACGACCGCGGTACAAGCTACCAGGCTTACATCGCAGTGCAGAACGAGCTTGTGAAGGCCATCAACGAACTTCGTGACGAATGGTCAATGGCAAACTTCGGAAAGCCTTACGCAGCACTGGACGAGGATCATCAGACAATCGCAAGAAAGGCAATACCTCAGAACATTTCAGAGGCCGAGCCTAAGGACATCAACCAAAAATAAAGGAGGAGAACAATATGTCAAAATTCAAAAAGAGCGGAAAGAAGGAGATGCCTGGAATTTCTTCCGGTTCACTCTCCGACATCGTGTTCATGCTGCTGTTCTTCTTCATGGTGACGACCACAATGCGCGAAACAGAGAACAAGGTCATGGTTAAGCTTCCTGAGGCGACTGAAATCGCCAAGCTTGAAAGAAAAGACCTGACTTCGTACATCAATATCGGAACCCCTGTAAGACATCTTCAGGCCCAGTACGGTAATGATGCACGAATCCAGCTCAACGACTCTTTCAAGACTGTGGATGAAATCCGCGACTTCATCGCTGCAGAGCGTGATGCCATGTCTGAGGCAGACAGATCTTTCATGACAGTTGCAATCAGAGCAGACGAGAACACCCGTATGGGTATCGTCACAGATGTTAAGCAGGAGCTCCGCAGATGCTCTGCGCTTAAGATCATGTACTCAGCAAGAAAAACTGCAGAATAAGTTTATTATTCTGTTAGCTATATGAAAAGCCGGTCCGAAAGGGTCGGCTTTTCTTTATTTCTTTATCTTATCTATTACAATTCGGATATTTCTGTGTAAATTTGCAGATTGAGAAAATTAACGCAAGCGAAACATAGAATACGATGAAAAGAGGCAAGCTGATGACAGCATTCATTGCTGCTATACTTATAATCTCTTCATGCGGACAGGCATGGAACGGAAAGAAAGATGACACCAAGGCAAAATATATTTTCCTGTTCATAGGAGACGGCATGGGAGCGAACCACGTCGCGACAGCTGAATCATACCTGTCATACAAGGCCGGAAAAATAGGAGGCGAACAGCTTGTGTTCACCACATTCCCGTATCACGGCACAGCAACCAACTTCTCAGCGAACAGGCATGTGACATGCTCCGCAGCATCCGGCACAGCCATAGCATGCGGAAGCAAGACCGACAATAACAAGCTCGGAATGGACAAGGACGGAAACGCCTTGAAAAGTGTGGCCAAGGAACTGAAGGAAGACGGATACAAGATAGGCATAATCACTACAGTACCTATCAACCATGCGACCCCAGGAGCGTTCTACGCCAGCGTCCCATACAGGGGTGACTACTACGAGGTCAGCCGCCAGCTGCCCAAAAGCGGATTCGAGTTTTTTGCCGGCTCCGGGTTCATTGACTTCCGCGGCCCCCAAAATGACATGCAGCCGATTGACGAATATATTCAGGAGCGCGGATATAACGTGTGCTATGGCATTGAGGAATTCAATTCCCTTCCTGACAGCACAAGCAAAGTTATATTCTGTCAGGAAAGTAACCGTGAGGAAAGCGCAGACAACTATGTAAGCGAGGGCAAGAAAACAGAAGATGCCACCCTTGCGCAGATGCTTACTCTCGGAATGGATTTCATAGGGAGCGGCTCACCTTTCTTCTTCATGTGCGAGGGCGGCAAGATTGACTGGACTGCACATGACAACAGGACCATGCCTATGGTTGCTGATGTGCTGGAGATGAACGATGCAGTTGAGGTGGCCTACAAATTCTACATGGAGCATCCTGAGGAGACACTCATCATCGTGACTGCCGATCATGAGACTGGAGGACTGTCGCTCGGATGCGGCAACGAGACCATAAACTGGGAAAGGCTCGAGTCGCAGTGGCTTGCGGACGGCAAGAAAAACACTCTTGACCGTGAAAGCAACGAAAAGATGAACAAGGAATGCTCGATAGGCTGGACAACCCATTCGCACACAGGGACTCCGGTTCCGGTATATGCGATAGGAAAAGGCTCGGAGAAATTCAGCGGACGCATAGACAACACTGACATCAAGGGAAAAATATTGTAAAACATTATAATCAATGGAAACAGTTATCAGAACCAAAGTCAAAGACCTGCTCAAGAGCGAGCCGGGCAGAGAGGTTCTTGCAAAAGGATGGGTAAGGACCAAGAGAGGAAACAAGAATGTGGCATTCATCGCCCTTAATGACGGTTCCACCATCAATAATATTCAGATAGTGGTTGACAAGTCGCCGGAAAACGAGAGCGTCCTGTCAAAAGTTACCACAGGAGCGTGCATCGGAGTCAAAGGCATGCTCGTAGAGTCAGTAGGAGGCGGACAGACCACTGAGATACAGGCAAGCGAAATAGAGATTTACGGAGAGTGCGACCCTATGAGGTACCCGCTTCAGAAGAAGGACACTTCGTTCGAGTTCCTCAGAACCGTAGCCCACCTGCGTCCGAGGACAAACACTTTCGGCGCCATATACCGCATCAGGAACCAGATGGCGTTTGCAATACACCAGTTCTTCCACAGCAAGGGCTTTGTGTATATGCACACTCCGCTCATCACTGCATCAGACTGTGAGGGAGCCGGCGAGATGTTCAGGGTAACGACACTCGACATGGAGAACCTGCCGAGAAACAAGAAAGGCGGCATAGACTATACAAAAGATTTCTTCGGCAAGGAGACCAGCCTTACCGTAAGCGGACAGCTTGAGGGCGAGCTTGGAGCTATGGCCCTCGGTGAGATTTACACTTTCGGCCCGACTTTCCGTGCAGAGAACTCCAATACTCCGCGCCATCTTGCCGAGTTCTGGATGGTTGAGCCGGAGATGGCATTCTATGACATAAACGACAACATGGACATTGCCGAGGAGTTCATCAAGTATCTTGTACAGTATGCTCTCGACAATTGCCTGGAAGACATCCAGTTCCTCAACGACAGATATGACAACGAACTGATAGACAGGCTCAGAAGCGTCGCAGAGACAGAGTTTGTACGTCTGACATATACTGAGGGAATCAAGATTCTCGAGTCGGCGGACGTTAAATGGGAGTTCCCGGTAAGCTGGGGTACAGACCTTCAGAGCGAACATGAGAGATATCTCGTCGAAAAGCATTTCGGAAAACCTGTCATCCTGACTGACTATCCGAAAGACATCAAGGCTTTCTACATGAAGCAGAACGAGGACGGAAAGACTGTACGCGGAATGGACGTGCTCTTCCCTAAAATCGGTGAAATCATCGGAGGCTCCGAGCGCGAGTCATCGCTCCAGAAGCTTGAGGCACGCATAGATGAAATCGGCATGAGCCGCCAGGGACTTGAGTGGTATCTCGACACAAGGCGCTTCGGCTCGGCTCCTCACAGCGGGTTCGGCCTCGGATTCGAGAGGCTCCTGCTCTTTGTGACAGGCATGTCTAACATACGTGACGTGATTCCTTTCCCGCGTACCCCGAAGAATGCGGAATATTAGAAGATATCCGAATTCTTTGATTATACACCAACAAATTGACATCATAAACACTATTCAAGAATATTCTAACAAATTTTACTTATGTTGATAATCGGCATAGCGGGAGGATCAGGTTCAGGAAAGACAACGGTAGTCAAGTCCATCACCGGACAGCTCAAGGAAAAGGTTGTGGTAATTCCGCAGGACTCTTACTACAAGGATTTGAGCCATTGCTCGGAAGAAGAAAAGAAAGTTCACAATTTCGACCATCCGGATTCGATAGACTTCGACCTTCTCAGGGCGCAGATAAAGGAGCTTAAGGAAGGGAAAAGCGTAGAGCAGCCTGTATATTCATACATAACCTGCACGCGCTCTCAGACTGAGACACTTACTATAAACCCTGCTGAAGTGATTATTGTTGAGGGAATCCTGATATTTACCGACCCGAGGCTCCGCAAGCTGATGGACATCAAGATTTTTGTTGATGCTGACGATGACGACAGGCTCATGAGGGTAATGTCCCGTGACATAATTGAACGCGGCAAGACCGTGGAATGGGTCATCGAGCGCTACTGCAAGACTGTAAAGCCGATGTACCTGCAGTTCATCGAGCCAAGCAAGCGGTATGCTGACCTGATAATACCGCAGGGAGGACACAATAAGGTTGCGATTGACATAATTTCTGCAACCATCGAGAAATCCCTCGCCAATTGTCATAAAAAATAGATTTGCTTGTGAATACGGGAAAAGAAAGCAAGGCAGGAATTATAATCACCGTGATTTTTCATCTCACGGTGATTATTGTCTTGCTCCTGTATCAGATTGATTCGTCAATAAGACGCGAGGAAAGTTTCGTCCTCGACTTCTCCAAGCAGGAGGAAATGGAGAAGAAAGAACGGCAGACAGCCTTGGAGGAGGACCTGCTTGAGAAACTGGAAGAAAGAATTGCTGCGGCAAGACACTCGTCACCTGCAGCTGTCCGCAATATTGCCGTGGACGCAGGCTCTTATCTCAAGGATGACCGGGGAACTGACGCTGAGCAGCTCTACAGGGATGCAGAAAGGCTCGCCCGCGACCTCAGGGCAGGAAGCAATGCAATTGAAGAGGATGCAAGGAATGAGACAGTCGAGCTTCCGGGCAAAAACACAGGCAAAGACAATCAGCAGAAAACTTACAGCGGTCCGTCAGTAGTTTCATACAGGCTTGACGGGCGCAAGGCCAGCTTTCTGAAAATTCCGGCATACAGATGCTACGGAAGCGGAGAGGTCACTGTAATAATAACGGTTGATAACTCCGGAAGAGTCATTAATGCAAAAATAATGGATGAGGCATCATCCTCAGACAAATGTCTCAGGGATTTTGCTGTTCGTGCGGCAAGACTGTCACGTTTCTCCGCATCTGCAACAGCCCCGGCAAGGCAGCCCGGGGAAATCGTTTACAGCTTCATTGCGCAGTAGGACCTACCGCCAGCGCTTGGACCGGAAAATGAAATAACATGCCACTCCGGGGATACGGCAAACGAAACCCAGGCGAAAAGATAGCCGTATTTCCACTCCGTGACAGGCATGAACTTGAATCATAAATAATACGACGGGTGCTGACGGATTTTCAGGTCATTGTTTTCCATACACCGGCGCGTTACAAAGATTCTGCCTTTGCCGGCATATGTGAATTACACTTAAAGAAGTTCCCACAGTTTGGAAGCGGCCATCCGGGCCTGCACTGTGTCTATACGTGCACGGCAAGCTTCCTTGGCAGCCTCAAAGGCAGCCATGTTCTCCGGTTTGACAGGCTCTGCAGGAGGCGACTCCATCTTGAGCGGGTTTACAGGAGAGCCGTTTTTCCATACGCGGAAATCCAGATGGGGACCAGTGGAGCGCCCCGTCGAGCCGACATATCCTATCACTTCGCCCTGGCGGACCCTTTGGCCAGGTTTCAGCCCCGAAGCGAATTTGGACAGATGAAGATAGGCTGTGGAATAAACCGAATTGTGCCTGATGCGCACAACATTTCCTCCGGCTCCCTCATACTTGCGGCTTGTCACGACACCGTCGCCGATGGACATGACGGGAGTACCCTTGGGAGCGGCATAATCCACGCCGGTATGTGGCTGGACCCTACGCGTGACAGGATGCTTGCGCGCATACGAAAAACCGGAGCTTATACGGGAATATTTCAGCGGGGCCTTCAGGAAAGCCTTTCTCATGCTCTCCCCCTTGTCGTTCCACCAGAGATTCCCCCCGTCCTTCTGGTCGAACATTATCATCGGAAGCTCTTCACCGGCATGGCTGAAAATGGCATAGCGCACAGTATCCACCGCAAGGACCTCACCGTCACAGACACGCTCATCATAAAGCACGCGGAAACGGTCACCTTTCTGCAAACCGAAGAAATCCACGGACCATGCGTATATGTCCGACAGGCTCAGGATGAGCAGCGGAGACACTCCGGCAGCCCTCATGTCATTCCACAATGAAGATTTTATGGTAACGTCAGCATAGCGGCTCTCTATGGCTACCGGCTTCTCGAAAATCCACGCCCGGTAAGGAGGACGGCAGGAAAAGACCACGCTTGAAGCCCTGTCCCTGTCATATACGACATATTCGAGACGCTGGCACTGTAAATCATCACTGCCGTCAGAAACATCCGAATCAGAAGAGCCGGAAGATGAGCCGTCCGCACATGAGTCCGAGTAATATGCGCGGTATGCATTCCCCACACGGAGATTGCGCACATCAAAAACAGAGTCGCAGGCCCGGGACATCTCATATGCCTCCTTGGCCGAAAGCCCGAGACCGGTCATCAGCGAAGAAAAGAACTGTCCGCTGCGCACGGTGCCCTCAACTACGGCAAGCGAGTCAGGGCAGAAGCCCAATACATCAGCATGTTCTTCTGAGACTGCATCCTGAACGGGCATGTCCCCCTCAGGCGCACCGGATGGCCTCTGCACACAAGATGCGGCAAAAGCCAAAGAAACAAATATCATTGACAAACTTCTCATCACACCAGATTTTCATTTATAATTTCCTAAGTCTGCATATGCCGGAGGCACATATATGCGAGGCACAAAAGTACAAAAAAAATAATGTCCTGAAGCACTTCCAAAGCAGGGCAGAAACATTTTGTGGAAAATTTTGGAAAATAATGGAAGAAAGTGGAAAATTATTCATACTTTTGCCAGACGCAATAATGTGTGACCATGGCAGGATTCTTCGGAAAATACAGCGCAAAGATTGATGACAAAGGGAGAGTTGTTATTCCCTCTGCCATCAAAAACGCCGTGCCGGAAGACCAGCAGGAATTTGTCATAAGGAAAGACATGTACTCCAATTGCCTTGAAATGTACACAAGGCAGGAATGGGCAATCATGTCGCAGGCTGTAAGGTCCAAACTTGACCTTGCATTTGACGAAGACCATATAAGATACTGGAG
>DBLW01000039.1:14106-14275 GCA_002298075.1 Bacteroidales bacterium UBA714
GAAATCCTGAAAGCAGCCGGCATCAGCAAGGAAGTAATATTCCTCTGTGTCGATTACAAGGTTGAAATCTGGGCAAAAGAAGAAATCAGCGGCGGCACTCTCTCCACGGATGAATTCCGCCTGATGGGAAAGAAATTGTCAGGACGAATATAAAAAAGGAGGCCTGAAC
>DBLW01000005.1 GCA_002298075.1 Bacteroidales bacterium UBA714
ATTGTGTTCATGGTCACGAAAATGCGTGCCCCGAACTTGTGGGCATGGCTGCAAAGCTTCTGTATGTCGCTCATGCTGTTTCCTGCAGCCTGGCGTGCCCCGAACTGCTCGCCGGCGATATACACAGCATCGGCACCGCAGTCTATGGCCGCGATGCCGATCTGAAGGTCTCTTGCCGGGGCAAGCAGCTCGATCTGCCTCATGTTATTTGAGGGTTTCGAGCATCTGTTTTGCCGTAGGGCCGAACTTAGGGTCGCTCAGAATCATCTGGTAATATTCCTTTGCTTTTGCATTGTCACCCATCTGCTGTGCTGTAGCGGCGATAGTGTATTTGAACTGGTTGGCGTCCTTGGCGTTAGGAGACAGTTCAAGATATTTCTCAAGATACTGTATAGCCTCAGCGTTCTTCTTGAGCTGTGAAGCTGCAGTACCGGCAACTTTCATTGCAGTCGCATTCTCAAGGAAAGAGTCTGATTTGAGGGCTGCTGCAATGGCCTCCTCATATTTCTTTGCCTTAAGCTGTGCTGCAGCTGTCTTGACATACATGTTTGAAAGCTGCTTGTATGCATTCTTGTCCTGTCCGTGTCTTGCGGAAAGGAGGAAAGCCTCCTCAGCCTCAGCCTGCTGTCCTGCACCGTTGAGCGCCATTCCGAGACGGAGGGCTGCCATTCCGTTGGTGCTGTCAGCTGCCACAACCTGCTTGTATGCCTCTGCAGCTCCTGCGAAGTCCTTTGCATTGAGAAGGTCGTTGGCTTTCATCATGTTCACCTGTCCGATGAGTGTCTTTGCCTCCTCGGCGGTTTCAATGTTGCCGTAAAGCTCAGCTGTCTCTACAGTCATGTTGAGCTGCTCTGCGGCAGCATCGAAATTGTCGGCTTTGATGAGGTCTTTCGCCATTGAGAGCATTACAACAGGGATGTAGTTCCTGCAGTTGTCTGCAATCTCAGCTCCATCCTCTCCGAGGGTCTCGGCCATTGTAAGCGCTGATTTGAAATGTTCCAGTGCTGCATCCTTGTTGCCCATCTGGAGTTCCATCGCTCCGTTGTTATAGGTCTCTGTCACCTGGTTTATGTCCTGGGCTGACATAGTGCCTGCCGCCATTGCGGCTGCGGCAAAAATGAGGAAAAATTTCTTCATGACGTTATCTTATTTGTTCAACATAATTATCCGTAAGGCCAGATAAATGCAAAAATAGGAATTTTTTGTTTTATTTTTGCACCCGGCTATGGTATTTGTTATGAAAAAAGGGGTTAGACATATATTCGCATCAGCTTTGACCATGCTTTTTGCATGTGTGCTGCATGCCCAGGAAATTCCGGTGCTTCCTGCCGACCCGGCAGTCACTTCAGGAGTCCTTCCTAACGGGATGTCCTATTATATAGTTTCAAACGGTTCTGAGAAAGGTTTTGCGGACTTCGCTCTTGTGCAGAGGACAGGGTTTTGCACTGTGCCGGATTCGCTTTCGTGCATGGTCGGGGCCACGGCTTACAGCGCATTGGACTCGCTTCCGCATTTCCCGGGAACTTCTCCTGCGAAATTTCTTGCAAGGCATGGCTGCGGACCCGGACCGGAAGGATTTGTAAGCGTCTCAGAAGATGCAACCGTCTATAATTTCCGTGATGTCATGCTTTCCTGCGAGTCTGTCACGGATTCGTTGCTCCTTATGATAATTGACATCGTGAACCGCTCCCGCTCAGATGAAGGCTTCTTCATGAGGGAATGGTACGCCCCTTCCGACCAGGCGGTGATAGTCAGCGGTGACGTGGACGCAGGCCGGGTGGCCGAAAAGCTCAGGATGCTTTCATACGTATGCATTTCGGGAATATCACTTCCGCGTCCTGAATATATGTGGGATGACCGTCCTGAAGTGGAGTTCATGGCTTCTGACACTGTGTGCGGAAATATTGCCGAAGTTTCTTTGACATGGCGTTCGCCGCGCACTCCGAAAGAGTATATGAATACGGTCCAGCCTGTCATCTATGATATTGCGCTTGACGAACTGGCTCTTATTGCCCGTGACAGGATAATGGCGGAAATGTCTGAGAGGAACATCCCTGTGGCGGATGTCTCTTGTGTACGCTATGGAGGGCTTTCCGGTCCTGCCGACGAGCATTTCCGTGTGTCTGCCTCGGTCGCTGCGGAAGATGCGCGGGGAGCGCTTGGGACCATGGTTTCGTGCATGTCTGTTCTTGATGCAGACGGCGCGTCCGGGGGAGAGTTCCGGACTGCGGGCAAAATATGCCTTGACATGCTTGAGGAGGATGCTTCTGCGCCGTTGAAATGGAACCGTGATTATGTTGACAGGTGCGTCTGGGCCTTCCTTTACAACGGCACGCTTGCCTCAGCCAAAGAAAAAAAGGCTTTCCATGCTTCGAGAAGTGTACATGACACCACAATGCTCAGACTTTTCAACGGCATATCCTCGGCCCTGCTCGGAGGCAAGGGAAACCTGACGGTAAAAGCGGACGGGATGGCGGAAGATGAACTGAAGCATGTGTTCGATTCGGCATGGCATTCGGTTCTGCACCATGACTGGAGAAAGGTCTATTCTCCGGACCCTGCCGACACGGTTTCGCTGCCCGGTATCGGGCCTAAGGTAAAGATAAAGTCAATCAAGAAAGAGCATACTTCCGGAGGTGAGATATGGACTTTCACAAACGGTTTCAGAGTGATATACAAGAAGATGCCGTCAAATGGTGACATGTATTATATGATGGCCATGAACGGTGGCTATGGTGGAGTTGATGGCCTTGGACGGGGAGAAGGCGCCTTCATGTCGGATTATCCGCAGCTTTGCTATATTTCCGGTCTTAAGGGACGCGACTTCAAGAAACTGCTCAGGTCTTTGGACATGACAATGGATACAAGGGTGAACCCTACGAATACCATGGTCAGCGGAAAAGTCCCGAAAAAAAGGATGCAGCTGCTGATGCGTTCACTTTTGGCGTTCTCCAACGAGCGCAGGCCGGACAGCACGGCATTCTCGTATTATGTCAGGAGCGAAAAGCTACGTCTTGGCATGGCAAGAAGAAGCGGTGCGGACGTTGTGGCGACAATAGACAGCCTTACCTGTCCGGAATATGACTATTCTCCGTACAAGTCTGCATCTAATCTTGATATGGGTGTCGCGGATAAGGCGGAAGAGCTTTTCGCTTCCCTGTCTTCGAAAATGAATGACGGCGTACTTATTCTTGTCGGGGATATGGACGAAACCGCCCTTAAGAAAACGCTGTCCATGTATGTAGGAGGCTTCAGGACAAGGGAGATTGCCTTCAGGCGCCCTTCTGTGAGATATCAGCCGCTGTCCGGGTGGCTTACATATACGGTGGACGGGCCTCGTGACGGAATGGTCGTAGCCATGTCTTCGCGCCTTCCGATGACGGCGGAAAACAATCTTGCGGCTCCTGTGGCAGCCATGGCTTTGTGGAAAGGGCTGACTGAAGCATTTGCAGGGACGGGAGTGTCGTCGGAGGTGTCATATTCGTGCGGGATTTATCCGGAGGAGCGTTTCAGTGTGATGATTTCTCTTTCTCCGGCTCCGGGCAGCAGTCCGATGGCGCTCATAGGTACGGTACGTTCTGTGCTTGCCGGATTGTCACAGGAGTGCATCCCGGAAGAGGATATGTCCATATATAAGGCATATGTGAAGAATTGCCTGGCCCTTGAGATGTCTGCGCCTGACTATTGGAGGTATGCCATCGCTTTGAGATATCTTGAAGGCAAGGATTTTTCGACCGGATATGAAGCAAAGACGGATGCTCTGTCTTCTGAGAAAATCCGCCAGATTATTTCCCTGCTGGAAAAAGGGACCAAAGTTGAATATATAGTAAAAGGAAAATAATGTATCACGGAACAATAATCCAGATTGATGACTGTCTGGTGTCGGAAGAGATTCTGACGGAATATTTTTCATGCGACTATGAGAAATGCAAAGGCTGCTGCTGTGTGATAGGTGACAGCGGTGCTCCTATGGAGGAATGCGAGGCCGGTGCCATAGAGAAGAACTACGGGATCTTCTCTCCTCTGATGAGGGAGGAAGGACGTGCGGCCGTGGCTGCGAAAGGTTTTTTTGAAATAGATTGTGACGGGGATATGGTAACTCCGCTTGTACCTGGCAGCGAAGAGTGCGCCTATACCATGTTTGATGAGGCCGGCAACTGCTTCTGCAGCATGGAGCGCTGCTGGTTTCAGGGCAAGGGCGATTTCCGCAAGCCTATTTCATGCTGGCTCTACCCTATAAGGATAACCCTGCTCAGCAACGGGACAAGGGCCTTGAATCTGCACCGGTGGGAAATATGCAGGGACGCTTTCGAAAAAGGCAAAAAAGAAAAGGTCCGCGTATATGAATTCCTACGCGAACCTATAGAGCGTTTCTTCGGCGAAGAATTTTACTGCGCCTTGTCTGAAGCAGCCAAAAGGCTTAACGCGGACTCATAGTCCGCTTCATTCACTTTCAGCTTGATGTTCTGTTCTGCGGCATTGATGGAAGGATAGGAGGATACTTCTCCGAACACTTCCGCTTCGATGCCGTTGGATTCGAGCATTCCCTTGGCGATGCTTGCACGCATCGGGTCCGAGAATTTCGCCACTGTCTTAAGCTGTTTCATAACTGACAGATTTAAAGGTTATTAATACTTTCTGCATCATTCGCATTCCGGTGAGATGCGGTGCTCCAGTCCGGCTGACAGTCTCATCACGTCTTTTCTCAGTCCTTCCAACATCAGCTTTCCGGGCATTCCCGTGACGGTAATCCTGTCTTCGCACATCTTGATTATCCTTCCTGCTGCTCCCCTGCGGCGGAAAGTTGCACTGTCCCTGCTTTCGTTTTCAAGCACATAGCCCCTTTCTTCGAAAAACCTTACGGCTTCTGAGCGGATGTCAGCCCATTCTCCGGATATTCCGATTTCGCGCGTTATGAACCCGACTTTCGGATACACGGCGGCAACCAATGCAAAAAATATGGCAATCTTCCATATTGCGCTGTATCCTCCGTCAAAAATTTTGGAAATGTCACCTTCCACGGCTCCTATGAACACCAGCATGAAGATGATGACAGCAGTTACGGCTGAGAAATAGAAAAAGTATTTGATGGACCTTATAAGATATTTCATCATGTTTGCGTTTATTTGAGTAAATGGCTTTAAATTTGTTCGCACCACAAATATAGCAAAAGTTGAGAGCAGAAGCAAAGTTTACTTTGATTATGCCGAAACCAAGCGTATATATGAACTTCAGTTCAAATATAGCAAAAGTTGAGAACAAAACGTCAAGCTTGCTTGTAAGTTTTGCTGAAGCACCGGCGTATATATGTCCGTCAGGACAAATATAGGGTAAAATTATTATCTTTGTGTCCGCAAAGAAAAATTTAATCATCAAACTGACACTATCATGGAAGATCAGAAATTGAAGAAAATCATGTATGTCCTCGCTGCTGTGGCCGTAGTGCTTGCAGGAGTCCTGGCTTACATATGGTATGACAAGTACACTGTGGAAAAAGAACTTGAGAGCGAGAAGGCGGACCTCATCGGCCAGCTCAATACCTTGAATGACGACTATGCCTCGCTGTCTACTGACTATGAGGACGTCAATCTCCAGCTTGATTCGTCAAGGCTTGAGGTGCAGCTGCTGATAGAGAAGCTCACCAAGACCGAGGCCACCAACAGGGCCAAGATACGCCAATATGAGAGGGAGCT
>DBLW01000173.1 GCA_002298075.1 Bacteroidales bacterium UBA714
ACAATTAGACAAATCTATCGTGACAGTCGGGAAAAAGAAAGGCACAACGGGCACGGAAGGCAAACACAATTAAATGACAATCAACAAATTAACAAAACTGATCGTGACAAATGGGAACGAGAAACGCACAACGGGCACCGGTAAAAAGGACAAAGAATTGAAACACAGACAATTAGACAAACATACCGTGCCAGTCGGGAAAAAGAACGGCATAACGGGCACGGAAGGCAAACACAATCAAATGGCAGTCAGCAAATTAACAAAACCGACCGTGACAAATGGGAACGAAAAACGCACAACGGGCACCGGGGAAAATGACAAAGAATTGAAACACAGACAATTAGACAAACATACCGTGCCAGTCGGGAAAAAGAACGGCACAACGGGCACGGAAGACAGATACAATCAAATGACAATCAACAAATTAACAAAACCGACCGTGACAAGTGGGAACAAAAAACGCACAACGGCCACCCAAAAAAAAGAGAACAGAAAGAAAAAACGGAAGCTGCCAGGAATGGCATTAAAAAATGAACGAGGATGACTAAAAAGTCAGAATAACTCTCTGAGAATTCAATATTCGGGAACCAGGTCGAGGGTGACCACACCGGAAAACAAGAAAAAAGGGGCTGACTAATGCTTTTAGTCAGCCCCGATGAAGTCGCACTCTTGTGCCTAAATTTGAAGAAGAGGCGTCACATCAGTGCTTGAAGTGGCGCTCTCCGGTGAAGAGCATCACTATGCCGCATTCATCAGCTTTCTTGATTGAATCCGCGTCACGGACACTTCCGCCTGGCTGTGCTATGGCCTTCACGCCATACGAATCTGCCAAAGTCACGCAATCGTCAAACGGGAAGAATGCATCCGAGCCCATCACAAGGCCTATCTCGCGCACATCAAGGCCGCGCTCACGGCATGTTGCCTCAGCCTGCTTCAAGGCAATCTCAGCCGAACCGATCCTGTTCATCTGACCGGCTCCGACTCCCAATGTCACGCCATCCTTCACGACCACAATCGCATTCGACTTGATATGCTTCACTATGCGCCATGCGAAATTCAGGTCTGACATGCAGCCCTCACAAGACTTGGCCGCAGTTACACACATCTCAGGAGTCACCTCTACGGTATCAATGTCCTGATTCTGCACAAGCATGCCTCCATTTACGCTCACATACTGCATGCGCGGAGAATTGTCACGGGTCATGTCAACCTCAAGAAGACGGAGATTCTTCTTGGTGCAGAGAACCTCAAGAGCCTCGGGAGTAAACGAAGGAGCCATGATTATCTCAAGGAAGATAGGCTTCATCAGCTCCGCCACCTCCTTGTTGACCTCGCGGTTCACGGCAACGATTCCACCGAAGATGCTCACCTTGTCAGCCTCATAAGCCTTTGTCCAGGCATCCACAACATCCGTTCCCACAGCAGCACCGCAAGGATTCATGTGCTTAAGCCCTACGCAGAACGGAGCATCAAACTCACGCACGATATTCAGGGCCGCATTAGCATCCTGGATATTGTTATATGACAGCTCCTTGCCGTTCAGCTGTCTTGCAGAAGCAAGCGAGAACGGAACCTTCTCAGCAGATGCAAAGAACTTTGCGCTCTGGTGCGGATTCTCCCCGTACCTCAGGCTCTGCTTCAGATCATACTCAAGGAAAAGCTTCTCATTCAATCCGGCGGCAGAGCGCATATAAGAAGCTATCATCATATCATACTCGGCAGTATGGGTATATGCCTCCGCCGAAAGCCTGAGACGGGTCTCCTTAGTAGTGTCACCGAACTCCCTAATCTCGCTGATAATGGCATCATAGTTCTCAGGACTGCACACCACAGTCACCGCGCTCCAGTTCTTCGCGGCACTGCGGAGCATGGAAGGGCCTCCGATGTCAATGTTCTCAATGGCATCCTCCATAGTCACGCCAGGCTTTGCGATTGTCTGGCGGAACGGATAGAGATTGACGCACACCATGTCGATGAATCCGATTCCGTTCTCCTTAAGCTGAGAGATATGGCTTTCAAGATCACGGCGCCCGAGAAGTCCTCCATGCACCTTCGGATGGAGAGTCTTGACGCGGCCGTCACAAATCTCAGGAAAACCTGTAACCTCGCTGATGTTGATAACACTCAGTCCCGCATCCTGCAGGAGCTTCATAGTGCCTCCGGTAGCGATGATTTCCCATCCCAGAGCCACAAGCTGACTGGCGAATTCTACCACGCCGGTCTTATCACTTACGCTGAATAATGCACGCATGATTTATATTTGTTTGATTAGTTTCCCAAAAACATCCGCCCCAAACCGCAACCGGTTCCGGAGCACCTCTTTAACACAAGCCCAAAAGCCTCAATGCGACCGAACCAGAGATGCGAAACACTCCTTGAAGTTCGTGAGCGAATAACAAAATAGCCCTGTGGTCTTTTGCAGCGGGCAGCAGACAATAATTCCCAGGGATTAAGAAGACCTGTTTTTCAAAGAAAAGCGACAGAGGGTGACCAAAATTAAATTTTTGATCCCCCTCCAGCCAAAATCCCCTACAGTATAACCACACCAGGAGTGTCAGTGATGCGTCCTATCACAGACGCCTTCTCTCCATGTGCCTCAAGAATGCCTATGGCTTTCTCCGCCTCAGCTACGTCAAGAGCGAGAACCATTCCAATACCCATGTTGAAAATGTTGAACATCTCACGGTGAGCCACCTTGCCGTATTTTTCGAGAAGACGGAAAATAGGGAGAATCTCCCATGTCCCCTCCTTAACCTCTATTCCCATTCCTTCATGCAGGATACGCGGTATGTTCTCATCGAATCCGCCTCCTGTTATATGAGCGACTCCGTGCACATCACAATTGCGTATCACGTCAAGAACCTGCTTGACATAAATACGTGTCGGTGTGAGAGCCACCTCGCCGAGCTTCCTGCCGCCAAGCTCCTCATATGAAGCATGAAGATCCAGGGCATTGTCAGAAAAGATTTTGCGTACAAGGCTGAATCCGTTGGAATGCACACCGGAAGACGCGATTCCCACAAGCACATCGCCCACCTTTACCTTGCTGCCGTCGATAAGCCTTGACTTCTCAACAACTCCTGTAGTATATCCTGCTATGTCATATTCCCCGTCCTGATACATCCCAGGCATCTCGGCAGTCTCGCCTCCCACAAGGGCGCATCCGGCCTGACGGCATCCTTCAGCCACACCTGCCACGATAGCCTCAACCTTGGCAGGCTCATTTTTTCCGACAGCAACATAATCCAGGAAAAACAGCGGCTCCGCGCCCTGTGCAAGCACATCGTTGACACACATTGCGACAGCATCTATTCCGATAGTGTCGTGCTTGTCCATCTCGAACGCGAGCTTAAGCTTCGTTCCGACACCGTCAGTGCCGCTCACAAGAACAGGCTCCTTGATATTCAGAGCCGAAAGGTCGAACATGCCTCCGAACGACCCGATATTTCCCATAACCCCGGCACGTGCGGTAGAAGCAACATGAGACTTGATCCTGCGCACGACCTCGTAACCGGCTTCAAGATTGACGCCGGCCTTTTCATAACTTACTGCCATAATGATATATTTGATTTAATTTCCATCCCGACCTGAAAATGCGCTGCAAAGATAATCAAATTTTCCTGCAACCCATTCAGGACAAACCGCTAATTTCACGCTGCGCCATCATAAATCATCAAGATATCCAATCAGTTTGTCAACCTGCCTGCTGCGCCTGTACTGCATAATCTTATCCCAGTTGCGCGGAAGCACCACCCTGTTCTTCCACATGCAAAAGCACCGCACAATCATCTCTTTCATCCCCGGAATATCGGACTCATCTACGGCAAACCCGGCTCCAGTCTCCTCAAGCAGGTCTGCAATCACGTCAGAAGGGTCGCACAATCCGAGAATCGGCTTATTTGTGGCAAGATAATCAAACAGTTTTCCGGTATAAACCCCTTTGCGGCCTGAAGGATGCACAAGGACAAGCACATCCGCTTCAAGCGACAGGCATACCGCTTCGGAATGCTCAACGCCCTTCATCTGAAAAACATTTTCCGCTATGTTCCGCGGCACCTTGACCTTGGGAGTATCTCCTATTATCTTTATGCGGCTGTCCTTGGGAATCCGTCCCTCGGCAATAAGTTCCGAAAACGCCCTGAACCAATTGTCAGGCTTGATGCCATAATAAAACCGCCCCACATAAGCCATAGTGAACTGCGGCTGGAAACTCACCTCATGAATTTCATCATATTCGTATCCGTTTGTTATCTCAAGGAACCTGTCATGTCCGCATATTGCCTTAAAATCATTTATTATAGGCTCTGACACCGACAAGACAAGCTCAGCCTCATCCAATATCCGGCGCTCATATGGTTTCAGGCGCCATACATACAACGCAGAATAGAACGGGAAACGTGACATTTCATCACGCATATCCGCAATCCAGCGGAACTTATACCCGTCACGGCGCAGCTGCATGGCGACAAGATGGGGAGACAGCGGCATATAGGAGCTCAGCACAACATCAAATCCCTTTGAATCAAACAGTTTCCTCGCCTCACGCAAGGCTCGCCTTCTCCAAAAGAACAGATAATCCATCGTGACACGTGACAGAATCATATTGATGCCTCTTCTGACAAGCCCTCTATACCACCTGAACCGGTCATTCAGAAAAACAGGAACATTCTCAAGATAATGCACCTCACACCCCTCCCATGTGGCAACTTCTTCACGGTCCCCTAATGTAATAACCGTCACAGAATGCCCTGCCTGACGCAGATAGCGCGCAAATGCATTTATCCTGAAGGATGATATGGCATTACGCGGCCAGAAGCCGTCAGCTATAACAAGAATTTTCATTTGTGGAAATATTTTCTTAGATAAGACACAACCGGTGCGGACAATGACTGATAATCCACTCCGGACAGGTGCGCCACCAAAAAGTAAAGCGGCATAAACAACACAAAGCCAATAACCACATTTGCCAGATGATGCGTCAAGCCTATGACCGAGACGGCAAAAAAGGAACAGGCCCCTGCGGCCGATGCCGCTGCAAACATCTTAAGGACATCATCCCACGGCATAACGTCAGCCAATGATGCGCCAAGCGACCTGACTATCACGCGCATAATTATAATGATGCACATGCATGTCGTAAAAGTGGAGATGAACGCAATGCCTGTAAGCGACGGGAAATACCTGACGCACAGGGCATCAAGCGAAACCAATGACACGGCAGTGAAAAGATGTGCCCTGGAGAATTCGCGTCCCTTTCCCAAGGCAAGCATAATCGCAGAACCAGGCACTATACGGACAAGGCTTACCAGCGTAACTATCCTGAACAGGTCCGCAGACGCGGCATAGGCATCACCATACATGAAACAGATTATGTCATCCGCGAATATGCAGGAAAACACAGACAGGGGCCAGATTATGGCAAGCGACTTGAACACTACCGACTTCCACAAGTCCATGAAACCTGCACTCGGCACACCCTCTCGGGACATTTTTGAAAACTTGGGAAGCAGGACGGAAGAAGTAGCACTGAAAATCATACCTGCAAAAGGAAGTTCATGGTAACCGTTTGCAAAAACCGCGAAATCCCCTACCCCGAAATATCTGCTCACAAAAAACTGGCTGGCAGAACTTATAACAAACCCATATATGCCAGAGGTGAAAACCGGCCACGAAAAACGGAAAATCTCCTTAAGCCCAAGACAGGAATCCTTTTGGACAGTACCTCGGAACGGCAAATAAGACAGCCGCAGGCCCACTGCACAGGTAGCGGCAGAAGACAGCACAAAGCCGCATACGGCAACTGAAGCTGCAGCCCCGACAAAAACTACGGAAAGAACAGTGCACAGAATAGTGAAACTGCGGCTGATGACAGTATAAAGCACCACCTTTTCCGACATGCCATATACGGTAAGAATATTCTCCACACCAAGCACGGGCATAAGCAGCATTGGAGTCACTGAGAAATACTTGAGATTATCTTCAAGGAGAGGATTTCCCAGCAACTGTGCAATCCATCCCGCCCCGAAAAAGAGCAGAGCCGAAAAAGCCGACGCCAAACAGATGAACAGCAGATTAATCTTCCTGACCGCCGCCCGCCCCTCAGACAGAGGCATTCTTGCCAGGAAATAAGAATAAGCCTTGGGCAAACCGAGCGAAAAAACCATGAGCAGCGTATAATAGACATAGATGACCTGACGGTAAGTGCCGTACTCGGTCTGGTCCAGCAGACGGCTGAGCACCATTGAGGTCACTATACCCACACTCATCGACATCAGGCTCGCCAAAGACAGCCACAATGCCTGGACAGTAAGGCCTCCATTGTCCCTCATGTCATTTTTTCCGCCGTGCCCCGTCATAGCATCACAGACTCCAATAGCCAAGCGAATTTATCTTTCCCCTGTAAAGCCACACCAAATCCGCCAGCAGGGCGTCAGGAGAGGAAACGGAAAGGAACCACTCCTCATCAAGCGAGGCATACTCATCATGGGCCACAGCCACGATTATGATGTCATATTTTCCGGCCGGCTCCCCTACAAGATTTATCCCGTACATGGAAGCGACCTTTTCAGGGTCTGCGCAAGGGTCAATGACATCGGTCGAAGCTACAGCAGCTCCCAGCAGCCGGCATATTTCAGCCTGCACAGAATTGCGTATGTCATCTATATTCTCCTTATAAGTGATTCCCATCAGAAGCACACGGGCATCACGCGGCTCAATTCCCCTCGCGGAACATTCCCTCAGCACAGAATCGGTGACATACCTTGCCATCCCCTCGTTGACAGCACACCCGGCCTTAAGCACAGGAGTATCCACTCCGATATTTTCAGCAAGAGCGATGATATAGTGCGGATCAACCGGTATGCAATGCCCGCCCACGAGACCTGGACGGCACTGGACGAAATTCCATTTGGTTGAGGCAGCCCCGATTACCTCTGCCATGTCTATCCCCATGTTGGAAAACAGGATAGAAAACTCATTCATGAGGGCTATATTGATGTTCCTCTGCGCATTTTCAAGCATTTTTGAGGCCTCTGCCACCATGATTGACGGAGCTTGGTATATGCAGGCCCCCACAGCAGATGAATAAACTTCCGAAATGCACTTCAAGGCAACTTCATCGCATGCGGCGACAACCTTCGGAGTGTTAGCGAAAGTATGCAGCATGTCGTTCGGATTGACGCGTTCAGGAGAATATCCAACCTTGAAATCCTCGCCAGCCTTCAATCCGGAGCATTCCTCCAGCACGGGCACACATTCATTTTCGGTGCATCCCGGCGAGACTGTGGATTCATAAACCACATAATCCCCCGGCTTAAGATGTCTTGCGACCGTCCTTGTTGCCTCAAGCAGGCAGAAAAGGTCCGGCTTCCTGTCCGCATCAACCGGAGTAGGTACGGTTATGATATGAAAGGCTGCCCCCCCCAACGCGTTTTCCGAGGACGTGAAACTCACACCGCTTCCCCCATATATTTTCTCAAGCGAGGCAATCCTGCAGTTGTCAATATCATATCCCGTCACATTGAAATGCCTGGCGAACTCCAATGCGACAGGCAGCCCCACATATCCCAGCCCGACAACAGCAAGGGACGTTTCCCTGCCCTTCAATCTCTCATATATGTCATTCATTTTCATATACACCTCCGTCAGTTTTCATATATTTGCGCAAGCAATCCCCGCATACCGCCATGCAGTCCTGGCCGAAAGACAGTTTCCCGCCACAGCGGCACATCCACCCTGTCTGCCTTGCCGGAGCCCCCGTAACGACAGCATAGTCCCCCACAGGCCTTGTGACCACTGCACCGGCACCCACAAACGCATATTTTCCTATTTCCACGCCGCATACCACAGTGGCATTGGCCCCGATAGTGGCGCCCCGTCTGACAACGGTAGTCTCATAGCATCCCCGCCGCGACACGGCACTCCTGGGATTCTTCACATTGGTGAACACGCACGAAGGACCAAGAAACACGTCATCCTCGCATACGACACCGGAATATACCGATACATTGTTCTGTATCTTCACATTGTTCCCGAGCTTTACGCCCGAAGCCACCATCACGTTCTGCCCCAGATTGCAAGACTCTCCAAGCACGGCACCGGGCATTATATGCGAAAAATGCCAGATATGGCTACCAGGCCCTATTACCGCTCCTTCATCGACAACTGCCGTCGGATGTATGAAAACTTCTTCCATGAGTTCCTATTCTCCTGTAAAATAACGTCTTATCACCCATATTATCTCATCCTGCTGCGCTCTTGAAAGCTCACTGTGCATAGGAAGCGACAACACTTCACCACAAAGCTTCCCGGCATTTTCCATAAGCATATCATACGAGCACAGATCCTGGTAAGCCGGCTGCCCGAACAAAGGAGCGGGGTAATAAACCATTGAAGGGATGCCGGCTTCTGCAAGCATTTCTTTCAGGCCGTCACGGCACTCATGCGGAACCCTGAGCGTGTATTGATGCCACACATGTGTTCCGCCCGGTGACTCCACGGGAAGATGCACCTGCCCAAGATCACGCAATCCTTCAGAATAATACTCCGCGGCCTGCCTCCTGGCGGTTATCCAGGACTCGAGATGCGGAAGCTTCGCATTCAGGACTGCAGCCTGCAGAGAGTCCAGCCTGGAATTAAGCCCCACATGCTCATGATGATATTTAAAGCTCTGTCCGTGATTGGCAAGAGATCGCACCATGGAGGCAAGATGCCCATCGTCCGTAAACACTGCTCCTCCGTCCCCGAAGCACCCGAGCACCTTGGACGGGAAAAACGAAGTGCATCCCAAATGTCCTATGCTTCCGGCACGGCGCCCGCTCCCGTCAGAAAAACGGCACAGCGCACCAAGAGACTGGGCATTGTCTTCTATCACAATCAGGCCATGCAGCTGAGCCACATCCATTATTTTCTCCATGTCACATGGCTGGCCGAAAAGATGGACCGGCACGACAGCCTTGGTACGCGGGGAAATCATCCGCTCCATGCTTGATATGTCCAGATTGAAGGTGGAAGCATCCACATCGGCAAAGACAGGACATGCTCCGAGCAGCGCAACAGCCTCAGCCACAGCGGCAAAGGAGAACGCAGGCATTATCACCTCGTCCCCATGCCCTATTCCTGCCGCCATCAGAGAAAGCGTCAAGGCATCTGTCCCGCTTCCGCAGGCAATGCAGTGACGCACTCCAAGAAAACTGCAAAGCCCAGCCTCAAGCTGTTCAACGGCAGGCCCTTTGATAAACGACGAGGACTCGACGACTTCTGCCATGGCACGGTCAATCTCATCGCGTATGCCGAGGTACTGGCCGTACAAATCCACCATCTTTATATTCATATCCGTTCTCATGACAATCAGGCAGGCTACTTCAAAAGTTCCATGGCCATAGGATGCATATCACCGTGAAGCCCCACAGGAGAGGCCGTGCGGATTTTCCACAACGTGCCTATTGCCTGCGAAGCATCAGAGACGGTAAATCCTTTGCCGTCCAATATATGCCTGTAGCTCAATGTATGAAGATCCGTGAAACCGTCAGTGAAATCAAAATTGTCCCCGTCAATCACAAGGTGCCTGTAAGCAGACATCGCACGCGAACCGGAAGCAGGCCTGTGATTGGGATTGATGCTCAGGAAAAATCTGACACGAGCACGGGAAAGACATATGAAACCCGCTGCACAGTCAGCCGAAGAATGGTGCACGATAACCTCTGAAGCCGGTCCGAATATCCAGTTGAGCATATCAATGAAATGCACCCCGATATTCGTCACTACGCCTCCGCTTTTGGAAACGTCACCTTTCCATGAGGCCCCGTACCACTTTCCGCGCGGGGTTATATATGCAAGGTCAACATCATAGACCTTGTCTGCGGGCCCGTCGGCAACCATCTGCCGGAGCCTGATTATTTCCGGATGATGGCGCAGCTGCAGAATTGTCCAAAGATTACGTCCGGTACGCACGCTGCACTCCTCCATCCTGAGAAGTTCCTCCGGATTCATGGCCAGCGGCTTCTCACATATCACATCCGCACCAGAGAGCATTCCCATCTCCGAATGGGCGCAATGGAAGCAGTTGGGCGTACATATGGCAAGATAGTCAACATCAAGTGTCCGCAGACTTCTGCGAAATTCAACCTCATCCAGGGTAAAGCAAGCATCAGGAAAATACCTGTCCATGATTCCGACACTGTCGAACACATCATGGGCAGTCACCAGATTCTGTCCCAAATCGGAAATCGCCTTGAGATGCCGCGGTGCGACATATCCGGCCGCACCTATCAGAGCAAATCTTTTCACAGCTTCATCTGCTGCGGAATTCTTATTCATATTACCCCCCCCCATCATTTTTATATGTCAAAATCGCCACAAAAATAATCAATCGCACAATCACAAGCAACAGTTTTCTTCCCCTCACTCCTCCTCATGCGCCCCGTGATTCTTTTCCGCCCTTGCAAGCTGCCATGAATTATAGAGATTGTGCCATATACTGTACATTCCGCCCACGATTGCCGTCTCCGGCGTCATGAAAGTATATCCCATCCATATGGCGAACACTGTGTTTTTCTGCCCGAGCGACTGCCCTGCCGTTATCCTCCGGCTATGACGTCCACGGTGCCTGCCGTAACGGCTTCCGACAAAATGTCCCATGGCAAATTGGAACACGCAGCACACAAGGGACACCATAGCTATCAGCAAAAGCATCGGCACCCCCATCTTGCTGTGTACTATTGACTTCGTTGTCACTGCAATTGCCAGCGTAAGCGACACGGCCCATATATAGAACGGAAGGTCGGAATATCCGAGCAGGGCCGAATGCACCTTGGGCAGAAGATATCTCACCAGCCATGCGCAAAGGCACGGCATTATCAGAAGCGGGAAAACCCTGGCTACAATCATGCAGAATGCAACAGCGAAATCCAGTCCCTCCACAGGCTGCACGAAAGGCACTACAAGCGGCACAAGCACTGATGCCAGCATATTGATAAGAATCGTATATGAAGTAATGCCTGCCACATCGCCTCCGAGCTTGCGCGTCACTACAGCGGCAGCAGTAGCAGTCGGACAGATAAGGCACAGCATTGCGCTCTCCGCAAGCACAAGCCATTCCGAATGGCCTGCATGAACATGCCGCCCGGCCACGGCGACAGCCGCTCCGATGGCAGTGAACAAGCCGCCCTGAATCAGCAGCAGCCACCAGTGCCAGCCGTGAGGCCTAAGCTCCCCCGGCTCTATCTTGCAGAACGTAAGGAAAAGCATGGAGAATATAAGCAGGGGCTGAAGCACTCCCACGGACTTCTCCAAAAAAGGACCTGCCGCATGCAACTGCGGCAGGCTATGATAAATAAGATACAATGAAGCCCCGAGAGTCATCGCAAGCGGAAGCATCCATTCTCTCAGTTTCTGCATTATAACCATAAGGCCTTTATTCCTTTCCGTAAAGATCAGTAGGATATTTCTGGTTGAAACAAGCAAGGCACAGGTCACTACGGTGTCCGGCCTTGAGCATTCCCTCATGTGAAAGGAAAGCCAGTGAATCGGCACCTATCATCTTGCAGACCTCCTCCGGTGTACAGCGGGAACTTATAAGCTCGTCAAGAGTCGTTATATCCACACCGTAATAGCAAGGAGTCTTGAGAGGGCCGCTGGCGATACGCACATGGACCTCAAGTGCACCCGCCTCACGCAACATGCTGACAATCTTCTTTGAAGTAGTTCCGCGCACAATTGAGTCATCCACAAGCACGATACGCTTGCCTTTCACGATAGTCTTTACCGGTGAGAGTTTCATCTTCACCCCTTTCTCGCGCATTGACTGGGTCGGCTGTATGAAGGTCCTTCCGATATACTTGTTCTTTATAAGCCCCATCTCATAAGGAAGCCCGCTGGCCTCGGCATAGCCCTGCGCAGCGCTGAGAGACGAATCCGGAACTCCTATCACGATGTCAGCCTCGGCAGGCGACTCCCTGAAAAGGATTCTTCCGGACTCTTTCCTGTAATTGTGCACATTGCATCCTTCGATGTCGCTGTCAGGACGCGCGAAATATACATATTCCATGGCGCACATGGCATGGCGTTCCGGTGCGGAATAGCAGCTGCTGCGGATTCCGTGATGATCGATGGTGACAATCTCTCCTGGCTCGATGTCACGAATATACTCGGCTCCGAGCACATCGAAGGCACAGGTCTCGCTCGCCACCACATATCCGTCACCAAGTTTTGCGAGTGCAAGAGGATGGAAACCGTACTTGTCACGGCAGGCATAGATGCGGTTCCTGGTCATTATCACGAACGCGAACGCACCGTCAATCTGCTTCAGAGCCTCAATGATGGCCTCAATGCGCGGACGTGACGAATCCGCCCCGTGCTTCTTTATAAGATGCGCCAGTACCTCAGCGTCAGAGGAAGAACAGAAAAGGCTGCCCCTGTCCTCAAGTTCACTCCTGAGCCGGCTGTAATTCACTATGCTGCCGTTGTTGGCCATAGCGAAGTCACCTGTCCCGTGACGGAAAAGGAAAGGCTGGATATTCTCCTCACCCTTGCAGTCCGCAGTGGTATAGCGCACGTGACCTATGGCCATATTGCCCTGAAGCTTCGAGATATTGCCCTCATTGAACACCTCTATCACAAGCCCGTCACCCTTTACACGCTTGAGCTGGCCGTCAGGGTTCACCGCCACGATGCCACAGCCCTGCTGCCCCCTGTGCTGGAGGGCATGCAGGCCGTAATATGTAAGGTTGGCGGCATCTGGAACACCGTAGATTCCGAAGACCCCACACTCGTGGTGAATCTCCCCGTCAGCAAATATGTTTCTGTTGTCTTGATTCATAATATATTCTGTTCATCGGATCATTCCCCGCGGAAATAGCTTACGGCATTGTCAAAGAGCGGCTGCTCAAGACCCTCATCCATGATGTTCTTGAAAAGGTTGCCTTCAAAGCGCTCAGTATGGCCCATCTTTCCGAGAATCTGCCCGTTGCGGCTTATGATTCCCTCGATTGCATAATAAGAGCCGTTAGGGTTGTAAGGAGACTCCATAGTAGGCTCTTCCTCAAGAGGGTCAACATACTGGAAAGCTACCTGTCCGTTTGCGAAAAGTTCCTTTGCAAGAGACTCGTTCACAACGAATTTTCCCTCTCCGTGGCTGACAGCTATCGTATGCAGGTCACCGATTGCAAAGCCTTTGAGCCAAGGCGAATTTGCAGTAGCCACCCTCGTTGTCACCATCTGCGAGATATGACGGTTGATGTCATTGCGGAAAAGCGTCGGACTGTCCTTGGTCACCTGTCCCAGACGTCCGTAAGGCAGGAGTCCCGACTTGACGAGGGCCTGGAATCCGTTGCAGATTCCCAAGATAAGTCCACCCCTGTCTATCAGGGCATGCACCGCATCGGCTATATCCTTATTGTTCAATACATTCGCAATGAATTTTCCGCTTCCGTCAGGCTCATCTCCGGCAGAGAATCCGCCGCTGAGCATAAGCACATGACACTCGTCTATGTTCTGCTTCATCCGGGCGATTGAGCTGAATATGTCATCCTCCGTAAGATTGCAGAAAACACTCATGCGCACCTGCGCACCTGCATTCCTCCAAGCCTTCGCGGAATCATAGTCACAGTTGGTTCCAGGGAACACCGGTATATATACCACAGGGGTCTCCACTGGCTCGCCCTTATATTTCAAATCGGCCCTCTTTACCTTAAGAGGCTTCACTCCCTCCATTCCTGAAGGCATGAGCTTCTGATGGTAAGCCTCTGCTGTAGCAGGATAGACCTGTGAATAGCGCAGCCCGTTGACTTCCATGAGGTCGAATATGTCGAGTTTCTTTCCGTTGAGTACGATTTCGCTCTCCTCACCGTCAGTCACTTCTCCTACAAGTTCAGCATAAGGATAGTCGAGCTCCGTCTCCGACTCCACGAGTATGGAGCCGTATCCATAGTCAAAGAGCGTGCTCTCGTCAACATTCACCTTGATGTCAAGGCCGTTTCCGAATGACATCTTGCAGATTGCCTCCGCCAGTCCTCCGAAACCGAGGGCATATGCGGAAACTATATTCTCCTGAAGTATCTGCTCATGAACGTATTTCCAGTTCGCCTTGAGCTGGTCTGTATCAGGCATATAATCAGCAAGCGGGGTATGCCTGATGAGGTATATTTTGTTGCCCTCCCATTTGAATTCAGGGGAAATCACGTTTTCGGCGTCAACCGTAGTGATTCCGAATGCCATCAACATAGGAGGCACGTTTATATTCTCGAAAGTGCCGCTCATGGAATCCTTACCTCCGATTGAAGGAAGGCCTAAGGCCACCTGCATCTTCAATGCTCCCAAAAGGGCACTGACAGGCTTTCCCCATGACTTTGATCCGGTCATCCTCTCGAAATATTCCTGATATGAAAAACGCATCTTCTCGTATGAACCTCCGGCAGCAACGACCTTCGAGCAAGCCTCAACCACAGCATATGCAGCTCCATGGTAAGGGCTCCAGCTTGCAATGAAAGGATTGTATCCGAATGCCATCATGCTCGCGGTATCTGTATATCCGTCTGTCGGAAGCTTCTGCACGGACACCTGCGTCTCGGTTGACTGCAGGCAGCCTCCGAACGGCATCAGCACCGTAGAGCGTCCGATAGTTGAGTCGAACATCTCTATAAGGCCTTTCTGCGAAGCCACATTCGGGTCCTTGAGGTTGTTGCAGACTTTCTCCTTGAGGGTTTCGCCTTCAATCTCGCGGCTAAACGGATTTCTCTGTTCAACTGCTCCGATTATGGCCTTCGAATAATGCTTTGCACCGGCGCTGTCGATGAACTCGCGTGAAAGGTCAACGACAAGCTTTTCTCCGTTGAACATGCGCATGCGTCCGAGGTCAGTCACATCCGCCACATGTGTCACCTCTACATTCTCGCTTGCGCAAAACTCCATGAAGGCCTCCTTGTCCTTGGACTCCACGACAACGGACATGCGCTCCTGCGACTCGCTGATTGCAAGTTCTGTCGAATTCAGGCCGCTGTATTTCACCGGGACCCTGTCAAGATATATGTCAAGACCGTCTGTAAGTTCTCCTATGGCCACGCTGACTCCTCCGGCACCGAAGTCATTTGACTTCTTTATGAGCCTTGTCACTTCTGGACGGCGGAAAAGCCTCTGCAATTTCCTCTCCTCAGGCGCATTTCCTTTCTGCACCTCGCTGCCGCATGTCTCGAGCGAAGCCTCAGTGTGCTCTTTCGATGAGCCGGTAGCTCCGCCGACACCGTCACGTCCGGTACGTCCGCCAAGAAGCAGCACGACATCTCCCGGAGAAGGGCTTTCACGGCGCACGTTCTCTGCCTTCACAGCACCTACTACCGCGCCGACCTCAAGCCTCTTGGCAACATATCCGTCATGATACACCTCACGGACATGAGTAGTTGCAAGTCCTATCTGATTTCCGTAGCTTGAATAGCCGTGCGCTGCCTTGCGGCTGATTATGCTCTGCGGAAGCTTTCCCGGAATAGTGTCAGCAACGCTCTGGCAGATGTCGCCGGCACCGGTAACCCTCATTGCCTGATAAACATAAGAACGTCCCGAGAGAGGGTCACGTATTGCGCCTCCAAGACATGTTGCGGCACCTCCGAAAGGCTCGATTTCAGTAGGGTGGTTATGCGTCTCGTTCTTGAACTGGAGAAGCCATTTCTCGGTTGACATGCTTCCCCCGTCATCAACGATGTCCACATCCACATATATGCTGCATGCGTTATTCTCCTCGCTGACCTCCATATCGTCAAGCAGTCCCTTCGACTTGAGATAACGGGCGCCCACAGTGGCCATATCCATGAGATTCAGACCCTTGTTTTCGCGTCCGAGTTCCTTGCGTATCTTCATGTAGAGGTTCAGCGTGCCCTCAATTTCTCCCTTGACGAACGAGTCCTCAACCTGTATGTCCTCAAGCTCAGTTGTGAAAGTCGTGTGACGGCAATGGTCGCTCCAGTATGTGTCAAGGATGCGCAACTCCGTCTCGAACGGGTCACGTCCCTCCGACCTGAAATATTTCACGACCTCGCGCAAGTCATCGGCATTCATGGCCAGCCCCATCTTGCGGCAATATCCGGCAAGTTCCTCCTCCGGAAGCTCGCGCAGCCCCTCAAGCACCGGAACTGGAGCGACCTCAGGCTGTTCAGTTCCGACGAGCTTCGAAAGGTCCTTCTCACGGGACTCCACGGTATTGATGTAATAATGCCTGATTTTGGCAACCACTTCATCGGACGTGTCTCCCGGAAGGATTATGAGCCTCGAGCTCTTGATTCCGACCTTTGCGGAAGGATCTATGAGCCTCACGCAATCGACGGCCGACGCCGCCCTCTGGTCAAACT
>DBLW01000062.1 GCA_002298075.1 Bacteroidales bacterium UBA714
GCTCTTCCGATCTCTCATTCCTGTATTCCACTATTGCATGAACGGGGAATGGAAGAGCTACCGTGCAAAGTCCCTTATCGGCAATCCGAACGACTTCATCACATTCAAGATTGACCTTGACCCTACTGTCAACCCGGACGAAGGCTCCGCTTCAATCTCCGTAACAATCGACACCGAGACAGAGACGATTGAAAAGCCGCTTGAGATTGAGTATATCGAATTCACAGGCCAAGGCCCGACTTTCGACATAATAAGCGATTCTCCGGGAAACACTGAGCTGAGGGTTTATCCTGGAGAAAGGGCTGCGTCACACAAGGCAAGAGTTGACGCCCTTGTGCCTGACAGGGTGGAGAGATGCCTGCTTCAGATTGAGTCGCCATACCTGTCGAGCCTCGGAATACCGTCTGAAGTTGACCTGACCGACATGGAGAGCCAGGCATGCGACCTGCTTTGGGAATACGGCATCAGATGGTTCCGTGAGATGAAAGGCAGAAGGCTCACTTTCGTTGACCTCGAGGGCTATGCTGACCATATCGCAAACATGCACTATGACCCGGACAATCCCAAGAACGCGAATTTCAAGATTATAGTCGAGGATATGAACAAGCAGCGTGAGGAGACTTCTTTCGCACGCTTCATAGAGGTGAAGCCTGAGTTCACCCTTGATGCCGTGGTTGCAAACATCTATGCCACAAAGTCATGCGAAATTACAGCCACACTCCAGAGGGGAACCGGCAATCCTGCCGCCCTTCTGCTTGACTACCGTTCCGACAGTGACCCTGCTTTCAGTGACTGGAGGCGTGCGGAAATGCGCCATGACCAGAGTCTTGACACAGAGACGGAGAACATCAACGCGTACGCGGACATGTCCGGTCTCAAGCCGAATACAAAATACAGGATGAGGCTCCGCTACAGGAATAATGACAAGCTTGTCAAATACTTCGATTTCACGACAGAGGAGGCAACCCAGGTAGGTAATGCCGGCTTTGAGGAGTGGAGCACCGACAACCTTGTCAAAAATACAAGATACTACCCTTATCTTTCCGATGCACAAGACAAATGGTGGGACAGCAACAACAGACAGACAGCCTCAGGCAACCCAAGTTTGTACCCAAATTACAAATGCTTCCCTACCGTATGGTACACAGAGGGGCATAATGGCGACAGGGCTGCGCAAATAACGGCAGTAGCCGTCAATAATGCCAACTCAGAAATAATGGGAGCAGGAGCCACACAAGGCGAGCTGTTCATAGGGACCTACGGAGGAAACCGCAAGCACAATTTCACTTCAAGGCCGTCTGCCGTAAAATTCTGGTACAAATATGCTCCGGAAGGAAACGACACATGGCAGGCTCTCGTGCAGATTATGAACGGCAGCACCGTAATCGGAGAAGGCCGCCTCACAAATTCCGCACAAGTTTCCTCATGGGCAGAAGGCACTGTCAACATAACCTATTCCAACACCAAGCTTAAAGCTACAGGAATTTACATACAGTTCCTTCAATCAACGTCTTCAAGTCCGAGAACAAGAAAAAAAACAGTAACGACTCCAGAAGGAGATTTCCAGATTTATGGCGGAAGCCAGCTTACTGTTGATGACGTAGAACTCATTTATTAGACCCATATATTACAGCTTATATAATCATGAAAAAGACATTTTACACAATATTGGCATGCACGGCCATATTCACCGGCTGCAAAGACACCATCCTTACGGAAAACGGCACAGGAATCCTGGCTTTCAACCTTGGCTGGAACCAGGAAGACTACTCTGACAAGATAATAGGCGTAAAGTCAGAGGGGGGAGCCACTGAAATGGACATAAACGAATTCGAGGTGACCATAAACTCTTCAACAGGCTCATATACAAAGTCTTTCCTATACAAGGACGTGCCTTCAATGCTTGAGCTTTCAGCTGGTTCATATACAGTTTCCGCCCACTCTCCCAACATCAGCGGAGGAATGGCGGCATGGAACTCACCGGAATATGCCGGAAGCAAGACTTTCGATGTGGCTGTCGGAAAAATCTCCACGGTTGAACTTGTCTGTACCTTGTCCAACATGAAGGTCTCAATCAACTGCTCTGACAAATTCCTCAACGAGCTTTCCGATTTTGTAATCACAGTCTCACAGGAGAGCAGCTCGCTGACATGGAGAAGACAGGAAGTGATTGACTCCAAGGCCGGCTATTTCCCTGTAGCTCCCCTTACGGTATTCGTCAGCGGCACCAGGGCGATAGACAATTCCACTGCGACAGTCACATTCAAAATCACGGATGTGGCGGCAAAGGACCACCATGTAATAAACATTGACGCGACTACCACAGGAAGCTCTCAGTTCCAGCTTTCTGTCGATACCGGCACAAATGACAAAGATGTGGAAATCACGGTTCCTGGCTTCGACCAGAACCCGGTCCCTGACCCTGAGGAGCCTGAGATTCCGGACACCCCAGGCACTGCCGAGGCACCGTCAATCGAATGGGCTGCCAATCCGAACTTCGACACAATCGAAATCACTGACGAAATGGATGTGAATCTTGTTGTCAAGGCTCCTGGAAAAATCAAGCAGTTCAAGGTTACTGTAAGTGAGAATTTTACTGAGATGGTTGGCATGATGGGCGCAGTAAACGGTGTCATGGACTTGATAAACAATACCACACTGATAGAGAACCTTGGAGGTATGCTGCCTACAGGAAACGAACTTCTCAATCAGACTGAGGTCAATTTCTCTTTGTCGCGGCTTGTCCCTCTCATTTCCCAGGTAGGAACCGCTGGTGAAGATTACAGTTTCACACTTGACGTGGAAGACGCACTCGGACAGACACTCTCAAAAGTGTGCACTTTCCACAATCCGGCTGCTGCCCAGTAATATAAAGATGTCATGACCATGAAACGATTATTGATTTCATTGATTGCCGTGGCAGCTGCCATGACGACGGTTCCCTCTTGCGTGGAGGTGCAGCCGGAGTCTGACGGAACCGGCTATCTCAACCTGAATGTTGAGAAGGATGCGCCCAATGATACGATTTATGTCAGTCCCAATACTAAAGGCGCAGAGACAGAAGACAGGAAAATCGGCATCAAGATATATGACAATGTGGGAGACCTTGTCCATGAGGCCGAGGACTATACAGCAATGGGCACCTTGGAGTTGAGGACAGGATATTACCGTGCTGTCGCATTTTCCGGAGAGAACCCTACCGGCGCGTCTTTCGATTCCCCATACTACAGCGGAGAACAGAATTTCTCAATAAGGAGAGGACAAACCGAGACTCTTGACATCACATGCCGCCTTGCAAACATCAAGGTGACAGTAACTCTCGACCCTAAAATCATCGAGAAATTCAGCGAATACAAATTCACTGTTACAGGCAATGACAGTTCCGTATTGGAATATAACCAGGACCTGGCGAACTTCTCCAGGGAGGGTTACTTCCCTGCCGCTGTCACTGAGCTTACGTGGGAACTTGCCCTTGTCAGCAAGACAGGCATCGCCTACAATACGCTGAGCGGCACTTATGAGAACGTGAAGCCTTGCCAGCACTACAGATTCAACTTTTCTCTAAAAGAGGAAGAGCCGTCAACCGACATCGGAGGCTCCATATTCACAATCATTCTGGATGACTCGCTCAACCAGAAAGAGTATGACATTAACCTTGATTTCGGCAAGAAGACCCCTGTAATTTCCGCAGGTGACCAGAATCTTGAAAATCTCGAGCATTACGACGGAGACCCTTGCAGCATCAGCATTTCGTCAGAATCCCATATAGAGTCGCTTGTCATCTCGCACGATGACCCGGCTCTTGAGACTGCCGGTCTGCAGCGCTCAGTCGAGCTTGCCGGAGCCGGAGCGGACCTTCTTTCAGAACTCTCTGCGATAGGCATCGTTACAGATGGCATAGTATCACAGATTGCGACAAAGGCTGACGGAAATCCTGAAAGTGCGTCAATTGATTTTTCCGCATTCCTGTCATCTTTGCCGGAAGGCAGATACACGCTGAACTTCAATGTGACTAACGGCGACGGTGCAGCTGAGACTGCAATGAATGTAAATGTGCTCGGAAAGCGCCCTTCTGCAGTCATCAATGCGGTTTCCGCAGAAGAGGTCTGGGCCATGTTCGCCAAAGTAAAGGCAACCTATGTATCACAGGGCAATCCGGAAGGATTCGGATTCAGATATAAGGCTGCTGATGCTGACACCTGGACAGAAGTGGCTGCCGCTTCCCATGACGGGGCAAGCAGCACTTTCACGGCCGAGATACGCGGACTGCAGCCTTCGCAGAGCTATGTAATCAAAGCCATCTGCTCTGATGCTGAAGGCCCGGAGACATCATTCACCACCGAAAGCGCGGCAGTTGTCCCTAACATGAACTTCAACGACTGGTATCAAGACGGTAAGATATGGTTCCCTGGAGTATCTTCAGACAACTGTTTTTGGGATACTGCCAACAAAGGCTCTTCAGCATTAAGCATTTTCCCGACTACACCAGAGGAAACCAATGTCATCTCAGGCAAAGCAGCAAGACTTGAAAGCAAAAAGGTAGCTTTGGTCGGGCTTGCAGCCGGAAACATATACACCGGAAAATTCATTGAGGCCGTGATGAACATAACCAAGCCTGGAGCAAAACTTGACTGGGGCATTCCTTTCGGGTCGAGGCCTCTTGCTCTCAAAGGAAACTACATGTACAAGCCGGTGGCAATTGACCAGGCAAAAGCTCCGTATACAGACATGAAAGGCAAGACTGACATAGGCCAGATACAGATAATGCTCACCGACTGGGATGAACCTTTCAGGATAAGCACAGCAGACGGAGATTTTGTACAAGTCAATACTGACAGCCACATCATCGGATACGGAACGATGGACCTCAATGAAACCACTGGCTATCAGGAATTTACAATCAATGTAGATTACCGTGACAGGACCAGGACGCCGAAGTATATCGTGATTGTGGCTTCCGCCAGCAAATACGGAGACTACTTCACCGGAGGTGTCGGAAGTACCCTCTTCCTTGATGAATTTGAGCTTGTATATGACCCTGAGCAACTAAACTGATTTTGAATTGATGAAAAAAAGAATAATATTTTTCACCATTATGCTCGCTTTGGCCACAGCCCTCACGGCTGCGGCCAAAAGCGATACTACGGCAGTCAAGCCATTCGACAGAGGAATCGGGAAAAGCAACTCGTGCTTCATTCCAAAAGGAACCGTAGGCGCTGGAGTGTCATTTTCCTACAGCAAATACAATCTCGGCAACATGGCAGATGACGCCGGCTTCTCAATGCTGTTCTCTCTTGTGCAGGATCTGCATGGTGACTTTACGTCATTCACCATTTCCCCGTTCGTTTCCTACTTCGTAATTGACAACCTGGCCATAGGCGCACGTTTCAATTATGAACGCTTCGGATTCGGGCTGAACGGAGTAAATCTGTCCATCAATGAGGATTTGGGCCTGTCCCTGAAAGACTTCCACCATTTAAAGCAGTCATATACCGGTTCCATAACCCTGCGCAACTATATGCCTCTTGCCAACAGCAAGCGATTCGCCATGTTCACAGAATTGAGGGCCACCGGAGGCTATGCGCAATCCGAGACATACAGGAAAGAGGATGAAGGAAAATACGGGACATATCAGGATATCTACAAATTCGAACTGGGCGCGGTTCCGGGTGTATCCGCATTCATAACAAACGAGGTAGCGCTGGAAATATCAGTTGGACTGCTCGGTTTCGATTACCAGAAAGTCGTGCAGGTAACCAACCAGGTTGAAAAGAGCCAGATGGAGAAGAGCGGCGCGAACTTCAAGATAAACCTGTTCTCGATTAATTTCGGGATGTCATTCTATCTGCCTACAGGGCAGCACCGTCCAAAGAAAAACAAGAACTAATGAAGTTGTCAAGATACATACTCCTGCTATCTGTAATTATGTCCATTTCGTCCTGCCTTATCAGCAACGACATGTCGTATCCGAAGGTTAGCGCGGACATTACAGGTTTCGATGTTGAAGGACAGGTTTCATCAGAAATTGACCCTAAGACACACACGATAAATATAGTCCTGAATGAGACGGCCAACATTTCAAAGCTGAAAATATCAAGATTCAGCATGTCTGAAGGTGCAGAGACGGTTACTCCTATAAATGCGGGAGACATCATCGACCTCACCTCTCCGATGACGGTGACCCTCAGGATATATGAGGAGACTCAGTGGACCATTTCCGCCACACAGCCTATTGCACGCTATGCCAGATGTGCAAATGAGGCAAAGCCTGCACAGATAGACGTGGTAAACAGGAGCGTAACAGTATTCGTGAGCCAGAGCCAGCCGCTGGAAACTATCCGAATCAATGAGATGAAACTTGAGCCGGAAGGGTCAAGGATTATTTCAACGCACGGGAAGGCCATTGAGAACGGACAGATTGTGGACAAGAATGAAGACTGTAGTTTCCCTATGACGCTCTACTGCGTGCTGCAGAGAATATTCCTTGTAGAATATAATGGGCAGAACATAGTCTGGACATTCAATGCGGTTCAAGAGACGGTCAGCCTGAAAATAGATTCGGCTATTGGCTGGTGCCACAATGCGGATATAAAGGCTGCATATGACGGAAGCGGAACGCCGTGTATCCAATACAGGCAGGCTGATTCTGACCAGTGGTCGGAGTGGACAGACCTGACTGTTGACGGAAGCAGGATTTCATGCAGGATTTCCAATCTCGCTGAAGGCACGGATTATATGGTAAGGGTAAGCAACGGGGAGGAAGAAAGCGAAGAGCTGCCATTCTCTACCGGCACACCGGACCAGATTGAGAACATGAATTTCGACTCATGGTACCAGGACGGCAAAGTGTGGTATCCGAATCCAGGACCTACAGTAAAAATATGGGATACGGCCAACAAGGGTGCGAGCCTTCTCGGAGACTCTTCAACTATTCCGGTGGATTTCGTTGCTGTTGCCGGAGCAGGCAAGCAGGCAGCAAGACTTGAGAGCCGTTGGGCAGTCATAGCTTTTGCTGCAGGAAACATTTATACAGGTGAATTCGGAAAGGTGAACGGCATCGGAGCAGAGCTTCAGTGGGGAACTCCGTTCACGGGACGTCCAAAAGCCCTGCATGGTTATTATGCATACGAGCCAAAGGCAATCGATCGTGTAAAGCCGCCTTACGAGTCACTTAAAGGCCAGATGGACCAGTGCCAGATTCTTGTGATGCTGACGGATTGGGACGAGCCGTTCAAGGTGAACACAAATGCAGGAACGTTCGTTGACCAGGAAAATGACCCGCATATAGTGGCATATGCCAAATTTGAGAGTCCTGAGAATACGGGAGGACAATATAAGGAGTTCACCTTGCCACTTGAATGGAGACGTCCGGACGCGACTCCGAAATACGCTGTGATTGTTGCATGCGCAAGCTACAAGGGCGATTTCTTCACGGGAGGAGTCGGCAGCATGATGTACGTGGATGAATTTGAATTCATTTATGACTGATGCTGATTGTCTTTTTACTGAAAACTGCTGCAACGGCTGGGAAACCAACCTTTGCAGCAGTTTTCAGTTTGGCTCTCCCCTGCCTCAGCGGCCGTAGGTGACGGCAAGTTTTTCAAGCGCTGAAACGGGAATCGTACCGCGAAGACTGTTGAGCGAATGCACGGCAGGATTGTATATCACAAGGTCCTTTACCATATCCTTGCCGGAACGCAGGATATAGATTTCATATGTGCCGTCATCGTATGATTCCGTCCCGCAATACTCATAGCTGCCCAAGGCGTCTTTCAGGTCGGAAATGAAAGAAGACTTCTGATGCTGCGGCGCTTTCGTCATCTTCAGAATCACGAGTTCCTCAATATCGTCTGCGATAGGGCCTACAGGAGTTTTCCTTATCAGCCCTCTGACAAGATTGAGCTTTCCGCCCTTGGCATAAAAGTCCTGGGCGCCTTTGACATTCTCATATTTTTTCACGACACGTCCTACTGGTGTCTGGGCAAAAGAAGCCGTAGCCATAAGGCATGCGGCCATAACAATCATAATCAACTTATCCATAAAATATCCTCCTGCCGCACCAATCATTTCCGCGGCAGGAGGACATTTTCATGAATTATACCAAAGTGTCAGGACGTGGGCTATTTCCTTTTCCAAAGCTTCGACATGTCCTCCAGGGTCCTGCCCTTGGTCTCAGGAACAAGTTTCCATACAAATACGGCCGCAAGGACGCATATCACCCCGTAAAGCCCGTATGTGAATGCATGGCCGAAATTCTCCATGGACCCAAGGCTCATGTTGTACATCGGCAGGAAAGTCGAAGACACGATGAAATTGAATATCCATTGGAAAGCCACAGCTACCGCAACAGCTGCTCCGCGGATGGTATTCGGGAAAATCTCCGATATCAATACCCAGCATATCGGGCCCCAGCTGAACATGAATGAAGCGCTGTAAACCATTATGCTTATGACAGCCACAACTGGAGGAAGCGCCTCAGCTGCGCTTGTAAGTGCGACTCCGGCAGCTCCCAAGGCCATGCCGAGCGAACCACATATAAGCAACGGCTTCCTGCCCCATTTCTCAACAGTGAATATGGCAAGCAAAGTGAACGCTATATTGACCACACCCATGAGCACTGTCTGCATCATAGGATTGCCCATCCCGAGAGACTCGAAAATCCTCGGCGCGAAATAGAGCACGGCATTGATGCCGACAACCTGCTGAAAGACGCTGAGCATGATTCCAACAAATATGACGAGGACACCATAGGTGAACAGTTTCTCGGTCTTGTCGGAGACAGTGGCCTTGATGTCATCAAAGATAGCCTTTGCCTGGGACTTTCCGTTGATGCGCACAAGAACCTCCATCGCCTTGGAATCATTTCCGCTCATAACCAGATAGCGCGGAGTCTCCGGAACAAGGAACAGCAGAATCGTGAACAGACCGGCAGGCACAGCCTCGCTCACGAACATTAGCCTCCATCCGCGTTCTATGGACCACTGTGCCTGTGAAGCGTTCACTATATCATACAGCCCTTCGGCTACGCGTTCCATTACCGGCGCAATATGGTCTCCGAGAATCATGAAATTCACAAAATACACCACGAGCTGGCCGAAAATGATGGCAAACTGGTTCCATGAGACCAGGGTTCCGCGCATGTTGCTCGGAGCAATCTCAGCGATGTACATCGGACATATGGCAGAGGCAAGCCCCACACCTATTCCGCCGAGCACCCTGTACAGATTGAAAGCCACAAGCAGCGGAAAAGAAGGCGTCCCATAGCTGAAAAACAGGAACTCAGGGCAATATGAGCCCAATGCAGAGAGGAAGAAAAGCACACCGGCCACTATAAGCGACCTCTTTCTTCCCAACCTCGTAGCCAAAAGTCCGGAAACGGCGCTTCCGAGTATGCAGCCAATGAGTGCGCTTGAGGAAGTGACTCCGTGCACGAAGTTCGTATAGGCAAAATCGGACGCCCCCATGAAAAACGCCTGAAGACCTTTCTCCGCACCGGATATAACGGCCGTGTCGTAACCGAAGAGCAAGCCTCCGATTACGGCCACAAGCACAATCGAAAACAAGTATGCCCTGCTTCCGTTTTCTTTAATGCCTGACATGAAAATCAGCAATACATGTTCACAATGGCCTCGTAAAGCTCCTGCTTGCCGCTGGTCAGCTTAGGCTCCCCGACCTGCCTGCCGTATTCGTAGGCCTCTTCGAAGCTCATCAGACCGTCCTCGAATTTCTTTCCAAGACCTGAATCGAAGCTGGCATAGCGCTCTGCCACCATTTTCCTGATAGGAGATTCCTCCAAAAGGGCAGCAGCATTCTCAAGGGCGCGCGCCATGGCATCCATTGCTGCAATGTGAGCGATAAAAATGTCTTCAAGGTCAGTGGAATTGCGCCTTGTCTTTGCGTCAAAGTTCGTTCCCCCGTTTCCGAGACCTCCGTTGCGGATAATCTGCATCATTGCCTGGATAAGGTCGAAATTGTCAATCGGGAACTGGTCCGTATCCCAGCCGTTCTGATAGTCGCCGCGGTTGGCGTCAATCGAGCCGAGCATTCCGGCATCGACGGCGCATGCAAGCTCATGCTCAAATGTATGGCCGGCAAGAGTTGCATGATTGACCTCAATGTTCACCTTGAAGTCCTTGTCAAGGCCATGGGCCTTAAGGAACCCTATCACAGTCTCCGTATCAACGTCATACTGATGCTTGGTCGGCTCCATAGGCTTCGGTTCTATGAGGAATGTGCCGGTGAATCCCTTTGAGCGGGCATAGTCACGTGCCATCCTCAGCATTGTGGCCATATGCTCCTTCTCACGCTTCATGTCAGTATTGAGGAGAGACATATATCCCTCACGGCCTCCCCAGAACACATAGTTGGTGCCTCCAAGCTCGATTGTGGCGTCAATGGCGTTCTTTATCTGCACTATGGCGCGGGCCACCACGTCAAAATCAGGATTGGTTGACGCACCGTTCATATAGCGCCTGTTGCCGAACACATTGGCCGTGCCCCACAGAAGCCTGATTCCGGTCTCGGCCTGCTTCTGCTTGAGATATGCGACAATCTCCTTCATATTGGCCTCATATTCCTCTACCGTGTCCGCCTCGGCAACAAGGTCAACGTCATGGAAGCAATAATACTCTATGCCCATCTTCTGCATGAACTCGAATCCGGCATCCACCTTGTCTTTCGCTGCCTGCATAGGGCAGGATGCGGCATTCCAAGGGAAGGTCTTTGTTCCTCCTCCGAACTGGTCGGCACCCTCCGCACAGAGCGTATGCCACCAGGCCATGGAGAATTTGAGCCACTCGCTCATTTTTTTGCCGAGCACAACCTTGTCAGCATCATAATAACGGAAAGCCATAGGATTGCGGCATTCCCTGCCCTCGAAACGTACCTTGCCGATTTCCGGGAAAAATTCTTTGTTTGCCATAATTTTATGTTATCAGTTAGTGAATTAATCTATGCTTCAAGACGCGACTTCCACAGGGCATACGCCCCGCAGCACGCATCAAAATCAGCTGAGGACGGTTCTATGACCTCAAGACGCCTGAGCGTTGAGAAAGCCTCGCTGTTGTCACGGTAAATCCCGGCTCCTATTCCGGCCCCCTTCGCTGCTCCGGCCGCCCCGTCCGTGTCATAAAGTTCTATGACAGCTCCGGTGACAGAGGCAAGGGTTTCGCGGAATATCGGGCTCAGGAACATGTTGGCATGGCCTGCGTGTATCTTTTTCACCTGCATGCCCATCTCTTCCATTATGTCAATGCCGTATTTGAATGAGAACACTATCCCCTCCTGGGCGGCCCGGAGCAAATGGGCGCGTCCGTGCAGATTGAAATCGATTCCATGGAAAGAGCATCCGGCCACACGGTTCTCCAGCATCCTCTCCGCTCCGTTTCCGAAAGGCAGGATGCTTATTCCTGAACTTCCCACGGGAGCTTTTGCGGCAAGTTCATTCATGTCGGCATAAGACATGCCCTCGGGAATGATATTCTTTCTGACCCAGGAATTGAGTATTCCAGTGCCGTTGATGCAAAGGAGCACTCCAAGCCGCGGGTCATTATGGGAGTGATTCACATGCGCGAATGTATTGACACGCGACTTGGAATCATAGTTGACTTCCCCGAGCACTCCGTACACGACTCCTGAAGTACCTGCCGTAGAGGCTATCTCACCAGGGTTGAACACATTGAGAGACAAGGCATTGTTAGGCTGGTCACCGGCACGGTAAGTAACCGGGATGCCCTCTGCAAGGCCAAGTTCGGCGGCTGCCTGTGCACTCACCCGGCCCTGTTCCGAAAATGTAGGGCGCACATCCGGCAAAAGTTCCTCTCCAATTCCGTAGAAATCCAAAAGAAACCCTGCAGGACGGCCTTCCTTGAAATCCCAAAGCATTCCTTCCGAAAGTCCCGAGACTGTCGTGCATATTTCTCCTGTGAGCTTCATTGCGATGTAATCCCCGGGAAGCATTATCTTATATATTTCCGAATACACATCCGGCTCGTTATCCTTCACCCAGGCGAGCTTGGAAGCGGTGAAATTGCCAGGAGAATTGAGAAGATGCGACAGGCAGCGCCCGTGTCCGAGTGCGTCAAATGCCATGTTGCCATAAGGCACGGCACGCGAGTCGCACCATATTATAGAAGGACGGAGCACGTTCATGTCCTTGTCAACGCAGACAAGCCCGTGCATCTGGTAAGAGATGCCTATTGCACTGATATCCCTGGGACACACTCCCGATGCGGCAAGCACATCAGAGGTAGCAAGCCTGAGATTTTCCCACCATGAAGACGGATTCTGCTCTGCCCATCCGCTTCTGAGCGCAATTATAGGGGCTTCCGACTTCGGATAAAACGCAGATGCCGCACATTTGCCTGACTGGGCATCCACGATACTCGCCTTGACTGACGAGCTTCCTATATCATAACCAAGAAGATACATGACGATTATATGAAATGTCCATGAATTGCAGGCCCGAACTAAAGCCTTACCGTAAGCGCGGAACCGTCATAATTCACTTTCACTCCGGTGCCTTTGCCCTCAGGCGACACAGGTATCACATTGAAAATCCTTTCCCTGAGCATCCCCGGGAACTCTCCCTGCCTCTGCCCTATCGTAAGTGTGCGGCTGCCTTCGTCATATGAGAACGCTATCATTGAGAAAAGCCCTTTCTCGTAATTATAATTCACGTTCTCATCCTCATAAAGGGTAAATTCCCCGTTGTCGCCCGCATAGACATAGAGGTCAATCTCCGAAGCCGGCTTCTCGTCCGAATACTGCATGTCAGGCCCGAATGGAACAATCGAGCCTGCGCGCACATAAAGAGGCATCCTTTCATACGGAGCCTCAACTGTGGCAACAGTACCGCCTTCACGAAATTCTTCCGTATAGAAATCATACCATCCTCCGCACTCCGGGAAGCAGATCTCCCTGGTACGGGCCCCGTATTCATAAACGGGAGCGACAAGGAAGGCCGGGCCGAACATATAGGCGTCCCCAATGCCGTTCACCCGCGTATCTTCCATGAAGTCCATGACCAACGGACGCATTATGGTATAATCGTCAAACCATGTCTTTCCCGCAAGGGAATAAATGTACGGCATAAGCCTGTAACGCAATTTTGTGTACCAGACTATGGACTCGTATGCAGGATGTCCCTCCGGGGCAATCTCCCAAGGCTCGCGGAAAGGATACTGGCCGTGCGCACGGTAAAGCGGAGCAAAGGCACCGAACTGGAACCATCTTGTGTTCAGTTCCCGCCACTCGCGCATGTCCTCATTCTCTTTTCCGGTCTCATCCCATATGTCCTGTGCCTGGACATAACGGTTTTCCACACAGAATCCTCCGATGTCCATTGTCCACCAAGGGATACCGCTCACGGCAAAATTGAGTCCGGCCGAAATCTGGGCCTTCATGTCCTCCCACCTCGTGGCTATGTCGCCGCTCCAGGTGGCTGTCGAGTATCTCTGCAGGCCGGCAAATCCTGAACGGGTAAGCAGAAAGACACGTTTGCCGTCATCTGCGGCACGCTGTCCTTCATATATGGCATCCGCATTCATAAGTGCGTATGCATTGAAATATTCTGTTGAAGAACCGAGGGCAGTCGGTCCGCAGAGAGCCTTGCGGTAATCCATGTCCGTGCAGTCACGTACATTCGGTTCGGAAGCATCCATCCACCATGCATCTATTCCGAGAGGCCAATAATGCTCATACATCTGGTTCCAGAACAATTTGCGGGCATCAGGATCGTAGGCGTCATAGAAACCGTACAGATACCCCTTTCCTATCCAGTCGCGCACCCCGTCTTCATAAGCCCGGTCATACATCCAGCCGTGCTCCTTGAACTCGCGGTAATGCTCCGTATCAACATAGAATTTCGGCCAGACAGACACCATCATCCTGCCGTGCATGTCATGAATGGAATCCACCATGGCCTTAGGATCAGGGAAACGCTCCGGATCAAACTCATGGCTGCCCCATTCAGGCTCCGCCCAGTGGCTCCAGTCCATCACAATGTTGTCTATCGGTATTTCCCTCTTGCGGAACCCGGCGAGAGCATCTATCATTTCCGTGGAAGTCTTGTATCGCTCGCGGCTCTGCCAATAGCCCAATGCCCATTTCGGCATTATAGGGGCCTTTCCCGTAAGAGTGCGGTATCCGCTTATGACCTGGTCCATGTCATCTCCGGCAATGAACCACCAGTCCATCTGAGGTGACATCTCGCTCCACCATGAATGCTTGGACTGCTCCTGCGGATTTACTGCCGGATAGGCACGGAGCCCGCAATATGACACATATCCGTCCGGTTTCCAGTCAATCCTGACAGGTGTTTTCCTGCCGGCTTCAAGCCTCACGGTAAACTTGTAGCTGTTCGGGTTCCAGGCTGTCCTCCAGCGCTCCGGAACGACAGTCTCCCCGTCCATTGTAACAGTGGTATATCCGGCATAATACAAGATGAAATTGTATTCTCCCGTCTGAGGTGCCTTGATATAGCCCTCATATATCACATTAGAGTTGAAAAGCGGAAAGCCTTCAGGCAGGTTCACAACCTTTTCCATCTGAGGGGCAACAAGATATTCGAAATATATCTGCGGCTCCTCACGTACAATGGTTTCGCCTTTCTCCGGTGTATAGATGCCGGTCAGGCCGCCTTCCTTTCCGTTTTTGTCATAGAGCGTGAATATCTCCGGAAGCTGGCTGTATGCGTCAGGATTGCCGAAGCGCATGAGCGAGTAGCTGTCCATAAGCACTCCGTATCCTTTGTTTGAGACTATGAAAGGGACTGAGACCTTGGTATTATACTGGAAAAGTTCCTCGTTACGGCCCTTGTAGTTGAATTCGTCCGCCTGATGCTGTCCAAGACCGTAGAACGCCTCGTCATCCGGCGACTCGAAAACCTGGCGGAAAGAATAGCCATGCGTCCCGTCAGCTTCAATCGGCGTGAAAGATTTTCCTCCGCCCACCTGCTCCCGGAGCAGCATTTTGCCTTCAAGGTCTGTGAACCAGACTTCTCCCGTTGATATCAGCACATTGGCTTTTATGGCAGAAGTTGACAATGTGACGGTGTCGGCCCTGCGGTCCACGGAAAATTCCGTCGCGGAGCCGCCCGGCAGCACTACAAGGCTGTTCCTGTCCGCAAATTCACGCTCTGGCGTGGCCGAGACATGAATCAGTCTTTCGCCCCTGGCCTCAAGCCTCACAAGGGCGGGGCTTCCCTCTTCTGCTTTTCTGACTTTTACGGTAACCCCGTTTTCGTCTTGAACAAAATCCTTGCGGCACGAGCATAATGGCAGTGCCGCAAGAATGATAAGCGGTAAATGTATAAGTTTCATAATTCAAGTGGTTTATTTTAAGTTTCAGCAATCTTAAGGCAGTATTCAGAACATGAGCTTTACCTGCTCATATACATTTTCTGCGGTGAAGCCGAGCTTCTCGTCAAGAACCTTGTAAGGCGCGGAGAAACCGAAGCTCTCGAGTCCGAATACTTTTCCGCCTGGCCCGACAAGTCCCTGCAGGTTTACAGGAAGGCCGGCTGTAAGTCCGAATATCTTTGCCCCGGAAGGAAGCACGCTCTGCTGGTATTCTTCGCTCTGACTGCGGAAGAGGCCTTCTGACGGACAGCTTACGATCCTGATTTTCAAGCCGTCTTTTCTCAGGAGTTCTGCACCGGCATTCAGCGTCGCCACCTCTGAGCCGGAAGCTACAAGTATTACATCAGGATTCTCGTCCGAACCTGCGACTACATATGCACCTTTGGCAGCCTGGGCGTAGTCTGTTCCTTCAGGAAGCATGTCGATGTTCTGGCGTGAGAATATGAGACCGGTAGGAGTCTTGGTGTTTTCCATCGCAAGTTTCCAGCATTCCGTAGTCTCTTCAGCATCCGCAGGACGAAGCACCAGCATAGAGTTGCGTCCACTGTGGTTCTTGAGCTTTTCCATAAGACGTATCTGTGCCTCCTGCTCGACAGGCTCGTGTGTAGGTCCGTCCTCTCCGACACGGAATGCGTCATGCGACCAGATGAATTTCACAGGAAGCTCCATCAGGGCAGCCATCCTTATGGCCGGCTTCATATAATCGGAGAATACGAAGAATGTTCCGCATGCAGAGATGACTCCTCCGTGAAGCGCCATACCTATGCAGCAGCACGCCATTGTAAGTTCCGCAACTCCAGCCTGGAAGAAGGCACCGCTGAAATCTCCCTTCACGAATGAATGCGTCTTGTTGAGGAAGCCGTCCGTCTTGTCTGAATTGGAAAGGTCGGCAGATGCGCATATCATATTCGGCACCTGCTCCGCGAGCATTCCAAGCACAGTCGCTGAAGCGTTTCTTGTAGGCGCTCCGGCTTTCTGCTTCACGACGCTCCAGTCAAGCTCCGGTGCAGCTCCGCTGAACCATTTTTCAACATTTTCAGCCATTTCAGGATTGGCGGCAGCCCATGCGGCTTCTTCTGCCGAACACTCCGCCACGACCTTACGAAGTTCATCAGCACGTCTTGCGTAAAGTTCCTTCACTTCCGGACGGATACGGAACGGGTCGTCAGGATTGCCTCCGAGATTCAGTATAGTGTTCCTGTATGCATCTCCTCCGAGAGGAGCGCCATGGGTCTTGCAGTTGCGCTCATATGAAGAGTTGTCTTCCTTTCTTGCGCCCTTGCCCATCACGCATTTGCCTATTATGAGGGTCGGACGTGATTTCTCAGCTTTGGCCGCATCAAGAGCCGCACGAATCTGATCACAGTCATTACCATTGATTTCCAGCACATTCCATCCCCATGCACGGTATTTCATAGCGGTATCTTCCGCCGACACGTCACCGCACTCTGTGGAAAGCTGGATTTCATTCGAGTCATAGAACATTATGAGGTTGTCCAGACCGAGAGTTCCGGCTATGCGTCCTGCTCCCTGGGAGATCTCCTCCTGGATTCCGCCGTCTGATATATATGCATATATGGTTTCTTTTGAGAAGAGAGGGTTGCCGGTGCGTGCTGCCAGGAATTTGGCTGCGATTGCCGCGCCGACCGCGAACACATGTCCCTGTCCGAGAGGGCCTGAGGTATTTTCGATTCCGCGCTTCACGTCAACTTCCGGATGTCCCGGAGTCGGAGAGCCCCACTGACGGAACTGCTGCAGTTCCTCTATTGTGAATCTTCCGATGAGAGCCAGCTGGGAATAAAGCATAGGCGACATGTGTCCCGGATCAAGGAAGAAACGGTCGCGTCCTTTCCACTGCGGACAATCAGGGTCATATCTCAGATATTCGGAGTAAAGGACATTGATGAAGTCCGCTCCGCCCATCGCTCCGCCCGGATGGCCTGATTTTGCTTTTTCAACCATTGAAGCAGCAAGGACACGTATGTTGTCCGCCGCAAGATTCATTACTGCATTGTCGTTCATATCTCAGAAAAGTTTGATTATCAATTTCATGGAGGCTCCCAAAGGTCACCCTGTCCATTCCGGCGGCAGCACAAGGCCGCTCCCACAGTCGGACGAACTTGTAAATTTAAGCATTTTTCCCGATTCCGCAGACAAAAAATGACAAGCTTGACGAATTTTTATTTCAATTTTCAATCTCCGGATGCGGTTTCCTTGGTTTTGGATGCGGCATTTTCAATCAAGCCGGAAATCATTGTCTTGCGGGTCATCTGTACTGAGAGGATTCCCCGCCATAATGCGTATGACATTTCCCCCCAATTATCAATTATTCATACAGAATACAGCATACGAATCAGCGCCAGAAACAATTTGACCAACTAAATATGAATCCACCGGCACCTCCTAACGACATGGCACGAAAGGATGTGCGCAACTTGCCAGCTTGGCGAGACGCATTTTGATTGGCCAAAAATATTTGAAGAAAAACCTTGGCGCATATTACATTTTTGTATATCTTTGCGAAACGTTTGCGGAAATAGCTCAGTTGGTAGAGC
>DBLW01000084.1 GCA_002298075.1 Bacteroidales bacterium UBA714
CCGAGCGTGAGCAAAGAAAACGTCCGCCAGGACGTTAACTACGCGAGTTAGTGAGCGCAAAAGGAGCTTGCTCATTTTGCCGGGCTCGGGCAAATAAGACATCCGCAAGAAGGATGCTGGCCGGAAGGCCGGTTGTAGCAAAAGAAACAGGATTAAAAGTATAAGGTATAAGTATATATATGGAAAATGAGATTAAGACGGGCAGGATCGACCAGGTGAACATCGACCAGCAGATGAGGAGCGCATACATTGACTACTCCATGTCTGTTATCGTGTCCAGGGCACTCCCTGACGTGCGCGACGGCTTCAAGCCTGTGCACAGGAGAGTCCTCTTCGGAATGGACGGCCTTGGCCTGAGGTGGACGAGCCAGACTAAGAAATCAGCCCGTATAGTGGGTGAGGTTCTCGGTAAGTATCACCCGCATGGAGACATCAGCGTATATGACGCCATGGCGAGGATGGCCCAGAACTGGAGCCTCAGATATCCTCTGGTGTTCGGTCAGGGTAACTTCGGTTCAATGGACGGTGACCCTGTGGCTGCCATGCGATACACGGAGGCCAAACTCTCCAAATTGTCTGATGAGGTTCTGGCCGACCTTGAGAAGGATACAGTGGATTTCCAGAACAACTTTGACGACTCGCTCCAGGAGCCGACGGTGCTCCCTACCAAAGTGCCGCTTCTGCTTCTGAACGGCTCTTCGGGAATCGCAGTCGGAATGGCAACCAATATGGCGCCTCACAACCTTAGCGAGTGCTGTGACGCCATCTGCGCATACATTGACAACCCTGAGATTACGGTTGAGGAACTGATGCATTATGTCAAGGGTCCAGACTTTCCTACGGGAGGCATAATCCAGGGACGCCAGGGCATAAAGGATGCTTTCGAGACAGGAAGGGGACGTATCGTAATACGTTCTAAGACAGACATAGAGGTGAATGATTCCGGCCGCGAGACTATTGTGGTGACGGAGATTCCTTATATGGTCAACAAGAGGGAGATGATAGAAAAGATTGCCGAACTTGTTGAGAACAAGAGGATTGAGGGAATCGCCTATATCAATGATGAGACCACGATGAAAGGAGTCAGGGTTGTAATACGCCTGAAAAAGGACGCCAACTCAAACGTGGTCCTGAACACATTGTTCAAATATACGCCGCTCCAGTCGAGCTTCTCCGTAAACAATGTGGCCCTTGTCAACGGCCGTCCGCGTACCCTGAACCTGAAGGATCTTATCAAATATTTCGTAAAGCACAGGCATGAGGTAATCGTCAGGAGGACCAAGTTTGACCTTGAAAAAGCACAGAAGAGGGCGCATATTCTTGAGGGACTTCTCCGTGCCCTTGATGTGATTGATCAGATAATCAATATTATACGCGCTTCCAAGAGTGTTGAGGATGCCAAGAATGAACTGATTGCCACATTCGGGTTCAGCGATGCACAGGCTACCGCAATCGTTGAGATGAGGCTCCGTCAGCTTACCGGACTCGAGCGCGAGAAGCTTCAGAGCGAATTTGACGAGCTCATGAAATTCATCAGATATTGTGAGGATGTCCTTGCCAATGAGAGCATGCAGCTCGGCATCATTAAGGACGAGACTTTGGAGATGAAAGAGAAATACGGTGACGAGAGAAGGACAGAGATTGCGCTTTCTGCCGAGGAATTCAATCCGGAGGACTTCTATGCCGATGAGGATGTGGTAATCACGATTTCACATCTCGGATATATCAAGAGGACCTCTCTTGCGGAGTATCGCACGCAGAACCGCGGTGGCGTGGGCATGAAGGGAAGCGCTACGCGTGACGAGGACTTCATCGAACACATCTACGTCGCCAATATGCACAGTACCATGCTTCTCTTTACTCAGAACGGAAAGTGCTACTGGCTTAAGGTATATGAGATTCCGGAAGGTTCGCGTGCATCAAAGGGACGTGCAATCCAGAATGTCATAAATATTGAGCCGGACGACAAGATAAAGACATATCTCAATGTCAAGAACCTCAAGGACGAGGAATATGTGAACAACAATTACATTGTTCTCGGAACCAAGAGGGGAATCATCAAGAAGACTTCGCTTGAGGCTTATTCAAGACCTCGCACAAATGGTGTGATTGCCATAACCGTGCGTGACGGGGATGAGCTGCTTGATGCAGTGATGACTAACGGAAAGAGCGAGATTCTGCTTGCCGGCCGTGGCGGACGCTGCTGCCGTTTCGATGAGAATGACGCCAGGGCGTTGGGAAGGACGGCTTCCGGTGTGAGGGGAATCAATATCGAGGATGATGACGAGGTCATCGGAATGATTGCCTATGACCCTGCTGCGGAGGACGCCGCGTCGCATACTATCCTTGTGGTGAGCGAGCATGGTTACGGAAAGCGTTCTGATTTTGATGAGTATCGCAAGACCAGCAGGGGCGGAAAAGGGGTCAAGACCCTCAATATCACCGAAAAGACGGGTGCGCTCGTTGCCATGAAGAATGTCACCGATGTGAATGACCTGATGATAATCAACCGCTCCGGACTTACCATACGTATGGCGGTGTCAGATATCAAGGTTGCCGGCCGTGCGACCCAGGGAGTGCGTCTTATCAACATCAAGGACGGCGACTCGATTGCCGCCATATCGGCTGTGAACAAGAGTGAAGAGGATGCACCTGAGGTTCAGGACGAGACTCAGGACAACGAACAGAATTTAAATTAATACATTGATTATGAAAAGAATTTTTATTGCATTGGCATTGGTCCTTTCAATACAGGCCGCTGATGCGCAGGTAAAGACTCCTGAAGCAGCAAAGAAAGCAGTTGAGGCTGCAGAGGCTGCTGCTCAGAATCCTAAGAAGGCTGTCAAGCCGGCTACTTGGCTGAAGCTTGCCGACTCTTATATGGAGGCATACAATGCACCGGCAGGAGCTGCATGGCTCGGCGCTTCAAAGCAGGAACTCCAGTTCCTCATGGGTTCGGAGAAGCCGCTCTCATCTGAAACGGTGGAGCTTTCCGGAGAGCCTTTAATGAAGGAAGTTTATGCTAACAAGGAAATGTTCTTCAACCAGAACGGACAGCTTGTGATGATTAATGTAACCCAGCCTGTTTATGAGGACGCTTTGGCAAAGGCTCTTGAGGCATATGTGGAGGCCCACAAGGTTGATGTGAAACAGTCTAAGCTCAAGGACATCAATGCCGGTATAGGACGCGTGTCTGAGAAGTATGTCGAGGAGGGAATGAATGCATACCAGCTCGGCGACCTCAAGAAAGCGAGCCTTCTTTTCGGAAAGGCTGCTGAGGCTGCAGCGACTGAGCCGCTCGCCAAGGTTGACACTACTGCGCTTTACAATGCCGGATTCACAGCATGGGCAGTGCAGGATTATGAGAGGGCAAAAGACTACTTCAACCAGTGTCTTGCAGCGGAGTATTACTATGAGGGCGGTGAGGTATTTGCAAAGCTTGCTGATGTTTACAAGAACCTCGGTGACGGAAAGAAGGCTGCCGAAGTGCTTGAGGAAGGCTTCGTGAAATTCCCTCAGAGCCAGAGCATCCTTATCGGTCTTATCAACTGGTATCTGGAGAGCGGTGATGATACTGACAGGCTCTTCGTCCTTATCGACGAGGCAAAGAAGAATGAGCCGAACAATGCTTCCCTTTATTATGTGGAAGGCAACATCCACAATCAGCTCGGCAACACTGAGAAGGCTGTGGAGTCATACTACAAATGCTCTGAAATCAATCCGGAGTATGAGTACGGCTACATCGGAGCCGGCGTGATGTTCTACAACAAGGCAATCGAGATTCAGGACAAGGCTGCCAATGAGTATGACGACAAGAAGTACATGGCGCTTGTAGAGGAGTTCGAGAAAACCCTCATGAGCGCATGCGAGCCTTTCGAGAAAGCATATGAAATCTCAAAGGATGAGGCTCTCAAGGTGAACATTGCAGAGTATCTGAAGAATATCTACTACCGTTTCCGCGACAAGGGACCTCAGTTCGAGGAGGGATACAACAAATATGACGCTGTAGTTAAGGCAGGACGCGCTTCATAATCCGGCTTGCTGAAATAAAACAGGGACCGCCCGATTTTCCGGAGCGGTCCCTGTTTCTGGTTTGTGCATCGTTTAATAGTGTCATGCCTGTTCCATTTTCTCAAAGGCTTTAACAATCTTTGATACCAGAGGGTGGCGTACTATGTCTTCGTTCTTGAAGAAAATCGTGCTGACTCCCTTTATGTTTTTTGTAAGCTCGATTCCCTTGAGCAGTCCAGAGTCTTTCTTGTTAGGAAGGTCTATCTGGCTCATGTCGCCTGTAACGATGAACTTAGCGTCACATCCCATTCGCGTAAGGAACATTTTCAGCTGCCCGAGGTTGGTGTTCTGTGCCTCGTCAAGGATTACGCAGGCCCTGTCGAGGGTGCGTCCTCTCATATATGCCAGAGGAGCAATTTGTATGGTTCCTTCTGCCATGAATTCCTGAAGCCTCTTGGCCGGAATCATGTCTCCGAGGGCATCATACAGAGGCTGGAGATACGGATCGAGCTTGTCTTTCAGGTCACCCGGCAGGAAGCCAAGCCTTTCCCCGGCCTCGACTGCCGGCCTTGTGAGTATGATTCGCTTGATTTCCCTGTTCTTCAATGCCCTTACGGCAAGGGCTATCGCAATGTATGTCTTTCCTGTTCCTGCAGGACCTGTGGCGAATATCAGATCGTTGTCAAAATAAGCTTTCACCATTTCCTGCTGTGTGAGATTCCTCGCCTTTATAGGCTTGCCGTCATTTCCGTGGACTATGACGGATTCCGCGCATAGCCTGAATCTGTCTGGCGAGGACTCCCCGTCAAAGAGGTCTTCTACGTCATATGGCGTTACATTGGTCTTGTGCAGCCTCCTTTCCATAAGCATGTTGAGCTTTATGGTAAACTCCTCGATGTCCGAGTCCTTTCCGTCGAGGATTATCTCATTGCCCCTTGCCACGACTTTGAGCTCGGGAAAATAGCTGCAAAGAGCCTCAAGGTTCTTGTCTGCCGCCCCGTATAATTCAATGGGGTCCATGGCTTCAAGTCTGATAGTATTTCTGCTCATATCATTTGTTTTTGTCGTTAATCGTGCCGGCGTTCTGGACGCCTTCCTTTATGCCTGTCTCCTGCATCACTTTGTTGTAGGTCCTGACCATCTTGTCATAGTCCCATTTGCCGGCCCATTCGTTTCTGCGTCCGATGAAGTCCGCGACAGGTATGACAGTGTACGACTTGCCGTATCCTCCTGGAGCTGAGCACCACAGATATGTCATCTCGACCGGCAGCATCTCAAGGTCTCCGTTGAAGTTGCGCGCTATCCTTATTGTTGCCATCAGTTCGAGCTGGGTGTTTGCCGCGCTCATGTTGGAGACTGCATTCCCCAAAGAATATGCCACAGGAACCTGTTTGGCCTTTGTGCCGTCATAGGCACTGATTAGCGCGAAGTCCTGTATGACGTGAGGGTGGACCCCTATTATGATGTCCGCGCCCATGTCTGCGAGCTTCTGTGCGGTTTTTTCCTGGCGTTCAGAATGCTTCAGCCTGTATTCTGTCCCCCAATGCGGGAGGGCTATCGTGAAGTCCGCTTCCTGTGCTTTCCGGAATGCTGCCGCGAGAGGGCCGCTGTCGTCCATAAGGTTCACTTTTGGCCATTCTGACGACAGCGGGGAGTTTGTCCCGTATGTGAAATTGACAAGGGCCACTGATATTCCTTTCCTGCGGATTGTCAGAGGAAAGTTTCCTGAAAGTCCGTCTTCGTCTTCCGCCAGTCCCGTGAACCTGATTCCGTGCGTCTGTTCAAGCTTTCGGTATATGCTGATGGTGCGTATGGCTCCTGCCTGTCCTTTGTCGAATATGTGGTTGTTCGCCGCAAGGAACACGTCAAAGCCGGTTTCCGCCAGAAACGTGGCGAAAGAGTCCGGCGCGGAAAAACAGGGATAGCCTGTGTAGGGTCTGCCAGCAAGGGTGAATTCCATATTGGCCACAACGATGTCCGCATTGCTGATTTCTTCCGACAGCAAAGAAAAGTACGATGAGAAATCATAAACTCCGTCTTCTGATGCGGCGATCTCTATCTGTCTGCTGTGCATCATAATGTCACCGAATATGCGTACGGTAAGAGTGTCATTCCGGAAGAGGGGAGCAGCCTTGTTGAGGCTCCCTTCAAAAAGATGCATGCCGGTGTCTTGCGCGCAGATGCCGCCGCCTGAAAGCAGTGCTATGGCTGCGGTCGTTATGTGTAGTATGTGTCTGGTCTGTTTCTGCAATGTTTCAGATGGTTAGATTTTACAAATATATCATTTTTATTTTGTCCCGGACCATTAAATCGTTAAATTTGCGCGAATACGCAATTAGTAAATGTATGAAGCAATCTTATATCTTGCTTGCTCTTGCGGTCATGATGACGGTAACCGGATGCGATTTCTTCCGCAAGATTGCCGGCCGCCCCACGAGTGAGTACATTGAAGAAAAGAAGCTTGAAATCCTGCGTGCTGAGGAGGCTGCCGCAAGGGCGCGCCTGGATTCGCTGCAGCAGGAGCAGCAGGCTGTACGGGATTCCATAGCGGCCTTGGATTCCCTTAAGCAGCAGGGAGGCACTATCCTGAATCCGACAAAGCTCGGAGGGCTGTTCGCCACAAAATTGGAGTCAAGATATTATATAATCGTAGGGACTTTCCGTGCCCGTTCGAATGCCGAGACCCTTTTGCGCGAAGTCGCGGATAACGGGGATTATGCTCCGGCTCTCATTTCTTTCCGCAACGGGATGATTGCTGTCGGAGTATGCCCGCGCAATAAGATTGCGGACGCGGTCGCTGCCCTTGACCTTGTTAGGAATGAGGCATTCTGCCCGTCTGACGTATGGATTCTTTTGAACGAATGATGCGTATGAGGAAAGAAATCTTGCTTGCAGTCTGTTCTGCTTTGTTTTTGAATGCCGGTGCAAATGCCCAGTACAACGGCTCGTCTGCATATATGGACCTTTACGATAGTGAGACGACCTCTTCGCTGAAGTCCCATGTGCGCGAATTGTCTTCCGCTATGATGGAAGGGCGCAAGGCCGGTTCGGAAGGTGAACGCCTTGCCGCGGATTATGTCTCTGAGCAGCTCAAGAGCTATGGCGTAGACGTGCTCTCTCCGGATGGAGGGGATGTTTTCGGTCTCAGGACTGAAGCAGGGGACACGCTGACATCAAGAAATGTCGTCGGATTTGTCCAGGGGTACGACAGGACCTTGCGCGACCGCTACATTGTCGTGGGGGCAAGGCTTGACAATCTCGGTGAGATGACAATGACCGTTGACGGCGAGCCTGCCACAAAGATATTCTATGGAGCGAACGGCAATGCATCCGGTCTTGCAATGATGCTCGAACTGGCACGTATGGTGCGTACAAATTCCATACTTTTCCGCCGTTCCGTCATATTCGTGGCATTCGGCGCCTCTTCAGAGACATTTGCAGGGGCGTGGTATTTCCTGAACAGGGCGTTCTCGGACGTGGACAAGATTGACGCCATGATAAATCTGGACATGCTCGGCACGGGGTACAACGGTTTTTATGCATATACTTCATCCAATGCTGACATGAACGCGATAATCCGCACTTTGGCCGGGGACCTCCAGCCTGTGCTGCCTGAAGTCGTGGCTACGGAGACATATCCGTCGGACCACAGGGCTTTCTACGCAAAGGATATACCTTCGGTAATGTTCACCACTGGACGTTATCCGGAGCATAACACCGAGAAGGATACCCCGTCCATAATAGACTGGCAGATGATGGAGCGCGAGCTTGAGTATGTCTATAATTTTACGCTTGCGCTTGCATGTCATGAGAGGGAAATCTCTTTCAGGCCATCGGAGCCTAAGGGCAAGGCATCCTCTTATGACGGCGTAGTGGCATATCATGATTGTGACCAGAAACCGATGTTCCTTAACAGTCCGGACCCGCGCCAATTTCTGCAGAAGTGGGTATATCAGTATCTTAAATATCCTGCTTCAGCAGTGCGAGACGGTATCCAGGGCCGTGTCCTGGTTGAATTCATAATCGGAAAGGACGGAAAAGTCACTGACGTCCGTGTTGTTAAGGGCGTTTCTGAAGAGCTTGATGCGGAGGCGCTGAAAGTCGTGGGCGCTTCACCGAAATGGAAGCCGGGGCGTGTGAACGGCAACAAGGTCAGGACGTCCATGACCATACCTGTGGAGTTCCGTCTTGAAAAGAAAGGCGGCCGCGGTAGTTTCGGGATAAAGAAATAATATTACTTTTGCAGGTTGAATAAAACATTCTATACCTATGGAATATAATTTTAAGGAAATTGAAAAAAAATGGCAGGCCTTTTGGGCTGCCAATCAGACTTTCAAGGCAGATATTGATAATTCCAAGCCGAAATATTATGTGCTGGACATGTTTCCGTATCCTTCCGGTGCCGGACTCCATGTGGGACATCCGCTCGGGTATATAGCCAGTGACATTTATAGCCGATACAAGCGTCTGTGCGGCTTTAATGTGCTGCATCCAATGGGATATGACGCTTTCGGCCTTCCGGCTGAGCAGTATGCCATACAGACCGGCCAGCATCCGGCTGAAACTACGAAAAAGAATATAGCGCGCTATAGGGAGCAGCTTGACAGGATAGGATTCTCCTATGACTGGTCACGTGAGGTGCGCACTTGTGAGCCTGATTATTACAAATGGACACAGTGGGCATTCCTGAAGATGTTCGGAAGCTGGTATGACAATGCCCAGGGAAAGGCACGTCCTGTCGAAGAGCTTGTGGCTGCGTTCAGCCAGGGGGGCAGTGCGGCTGTTGATGCTGCATGCGGTGATGTTGAGCCGTTCACTGCAGAACAGTGGAATGCATTTGATGAGA
>DBLW01000175.1 GCA_002298075.1 Bacteroidales bacterium UBA714
CTATGAAACCGACACCCTCCACATTGATTGCGTAATGCCCGCCTTCCTTGTAGATGATGCTTTTGTGCTTGTCTCCCTCTTCTGCCGGGATGCCCTCGGAGGTAAGATGCCCGAAAAGGTCGGATGAGGAAACTCCGTAATTGCCTTCTCCCCAGCTGTCGAACACTGTAATGGTGGAATTGTCGGACCAGGTTATCAGACAATCTCCGCTCCAGTCTTCACGGTTTTGCGTGACTTTTTTATAGAATGCTTCTTTTTCCGGCTGTTCCGGTTCCGGATTTGACGGGCCGGCCGGTTTTTCCGGTTCTGAGTCCGGCAATGTCTGGCATGAACAGATGCCGATGACGGCCGCAAGGAAAAGTCTTGTTAATTTTTTCATGGATATTCTTATAATAGCATATCTTCACAAAGGTACAACAATTAAACGAAATATATTACTTTTGCATCAATACATTTTTCATCATGGAAATAATCCGTTTTGACGGCATTGACAAAGGGCTTTACGAACTGGTGGCCCCTGTCGTCATGAATCCCGCCGTATTGCGGCAGAATAATAATTATCCGTTCAAGACAACTTTCAGGTATGTCTGGCATGTGGCTGTGGAAGACGGTGCGGTAATGGGCTTCATGCCCTTGAAGCCCTCTTCCTCAGGTATCTGCATTGACAACTATTATATACGCGATGATGATGCCGGTGTCGCGGACGCCTTGCTGGAGAGTGTCGTAAAAGAATGCGCCCATTCAGGGGAACTGTCAGCGCTTGTCCACAAGAGGCATGTTGAATTGTTTTCAAGGCGCGGGTTCAGAACTGTGCTGGAGTGGAAGAATTATGACAAGATGAAATATAATTCAGTCCGGGATGATTAGGCCGCTTAACGTATATGAGGCCGCGATGGAGCGGCTGAGGGTTGTATTCGATTATTTTGACTATGTATATGTGTCTTTTTCAGGGGGCAAGGACAGCGGCGTGCTGCTGAATCTGTGCATCGAATATGTAAGGCGCCATGCACCGGACCGCAAGATTGGGGTTTTTCATATGGATTATGAGGCGCAGTATAGTCAGACTACGGAATATGTGGACCGGGTTCTTGCCTCAGACCGCGACATTCTTGAGGTCTATCGCTGCTGCGTCCCTTTCAAAGTCGTGAGCTGTACTTCCATGCACCAGTCATACTGGCGTCCGTGGGAGGAGGACAAGCGGGACATCTGGGTCCGGGAGCGTCCTTCAGGATGTCTTGCCGCTGAGGATTTTGATTTTTTCAGCGATGAGCTATGGGATTATGACTTCCAGATGCTTTTCGCCCCTTGGCTGCGGCGCAGGAAGAAATGCAAGAGGATATGCTGCCTTGTCGGGATACGCACTCAGGAGAGCTATAACCGTTGGAGGGCGATACACAGCGACAAGAATTATAAGAGGCTCGGGAATTTCAAGTGGACCCACAGGATTGACAATGACATATACAACGCCTATCCGCTCTACGACTGGAAAGCATCTGACGTATGGGCAGCCAATGGTAAATTCGGCTGGGATTACAACAGGCTGTATGACCTGTTCTGGCAGGCCGGGGTTCCTGTCGCGCGCCAGAGGGTTGCCAGTCCTTTCATCTCGGAGGGCATGGCTTCGCTGAAGATATATCGTGCCATTGACCCGGATACATGGGGCAAGATGGTCAGCAGGGTCAACGGTGTGAATTTCGCGTGCATATACGGCAATACGTCAGCTATGGGCCGCAAGTCGGTAAAATGTCCGCCCGGATTCTCGTGGAAAGAGTACATGTATTTCCTGCTGGACACTCTGCCGGAGGATATGCGCGCGAATTATCTTGACAAACTGAAGGTAAGCAAGCGCTTCTGGCGCGAAAAAGGAGGCTGTCTCGGGGAGGCTGTCATAGGGAAGCTAAGGGAGGCTGGCGTGGAATTTACAGTCGGTGAGCATACTGCCTACAGGACGGACAAGAGGCCGGTGAGGATGGAATATCTGGATGACATTGACATTGCCGAGTTCCGTGAGATACCGACCTACAGGCGCATGTGCATCTGCATATTGAGGAATGACCATGTGTGCAAATATATGGGATTCGCCCTCACCAAGCGTGAGAAGGAAAGGAAGGATGAAGTCATGAGGAAATATAAAAAGATGAAAGATGGGAGCATTTAGAAGTCCTGTATATCAGGTCCTGGCCGTGCCTGTGGAGAAAGTCGTGGCCAACAATTATAATCCGAATGTGGTGGCTCCGCCAGAGATGAAGCTGCTTGAACTTTCCATCTGGGAGGACGGCTACACAATGCCGTGCGTATGCTACCATGTCAAGGAAAAGGATGTGTATGAGATAGTTGACGGTTTTCACCGATACATGGTCATGAAGACTTCGCGCCGGATATATGAGCGCGAGCGCGGCCTGTTGCCGGTAACGGTCATTGACAAGGACATTTCGGAACGCATGGCCTCTACGATACGCCACAACAGGGCGCGCGGGACCCATTCTGTGGAACTGATGAGCGGAATCGTGTCCGAACTTGTCAAGTCCGGGATGTCTGACGCATGGATAAGCCGCAATATAGGCATGTCAAAGGACGAACTGCTGCGCCTGAAGCAGATTTCCGGGCTTGCGGAATTGTTCGCGGACAAGGAATTCAGCAAGTCTGAGGACTGGACTGAGGAAGATTGACGTCTCACTCCGCGAATCCGCAGAACATGTCTCGGGAGGGAAGTGCCGCCCCATGTTCATCCCGGCAGCTTTGGAAGAGCGCTTCAGTATATCGTGCGAGTCCAGGGCCGCGCCATGTGCTCGTGTTGGTTATGAGTATCCAGCATTCTCCGTCCGGATAATGCCTTACGAGTGCGCTTGTTCCGGAAAATGTACCGGTGCGGCTCCATCCCTTGGACGGGTTGGTGTCATTCCACCCAAGCGAGAAGGTCTCCGTGTCGAAATATTCTGTCATGAGGGCGACGCTTTCCTGTGATATTATGTCCGGGATTCCTGGATGTCCGTCTATCGAGGCCACGAATCTCGCAAGTTCTGAAGGAGAACCGCACCAGGCCCCCGCACCGGAAAGCACGGGGATGTTGTTTCCTCCGTAGCAGCGCTCGACAATGTTTCCGTTTCCGCTGTAGTCCTCTATATATTTACCGTCACCTTCATGGGTGTAGTATCTCACTTCATTCGGCCTTTTGTCCTGATAATAGTTGCCGGCTATATGCATGTCAAAACATCCGGCCGGATTGAGGACATCCTCCTGCATAAACTGCGCGTAGGGCTTTCCTGAGACCTTTTCAATTACTTTGGAAAGGAGCAGATATCCGAAATTGGAGTATTTCTGTGAGGTTCCGGGCATGAATCTGAGCGGACGGTTCAATACGACGCGGCAGAAGTCCTCCTCATCAGGAGGGCAGTCCAGGCCTAACTGTGCCATCACGTCCAGGGATGAGAAAAGAGGGTCGCGCCAGAATCCCGCCTGATGTCTCAGAAGGTGTTCTATCGTGACTTCATTGAAATTGCAGTCTTTTATAAGGGAAGAATAGAAAGGGTCATCGAGTATCCCCTCAGGACCGAATACCTTGTCCTTTATGCACAAGGAATCCCTGTCCTGCAAAACCATTATCCCGGCTGCGGTAAGCAGTTTTGAGACGGATGCCATCCTGAGTATATGCCCTGGAGTCATCTGAGTGCCGTTTTCCTTGTCTGCCCAGCCGTATCCCTTAGCATACAGGAGGGAATCATTGCGCATTACTGCAAGTGAAACACCGTTCAGCTGCCATTTCCCCATGAAAGCCCTGACTTTCCTGTCAAGTCCTGCAAGGGAGGGAATCTCGGACATCCCGTTTTCGAGTCTTTCATTCAGCCTTATCCTTGGAGGCATTACGGGCTCCGGTTTCGGCAGGGGCTTGTGTATCACCGCTGAGCCGGTAGCAATAAGCACTGCCGAAAGTATGAATGCGGCAGCTATGGCATGCCATTTCCGTTTCATGCTTCTATAAGGCCTGCCTTTTTGGCAAACTCTATTATGAAATCTGCAGTGCCGCCTATCCCGAGGATGGACGTGTCAAGGCACAGGTCATAATTGGAAGCCGCGCCCCAGTTGCCGAATGTATAATAGTTGTAATATTCAGATCTGTTGCGGTCCATGCTGGTGATAAGTGAGCCTGCTTTCTCGTCGCTCAGGCCTGTCCTCTCGACGATGCGGCCGATACGTACCTGCTCAGGCGCTGTAAGGAACACGTCCAGCGTGCATTCCATGTCCCTTAGGATATAATCTGAGCACCGGCCGACTATTACGGCAGAGCCGAGTTCCGCAATGTGGCGTATAGCTTCGCTCTGAAGCTGGAAAAGACCTTTGTCGCTCACATAGCTTTCTGTGGACGGTTCAAAAGTGCCGGTGAATATTGATGAAATGGAGAACGGCCTGCGCTTCTCGTCGCTCTTTCTGAAAAGTTCCGGGCTGAAGCCGCTGTCCTGGGCGGCCTTGCTTATGAGTTCATTGTCATATACCGGGATGCCGAGCCTTTTGCCCAGCCTGATGGCAACTTCTTTTCCTCCGCTTCCGAACTGCCTGCCCACATTTATAATG
>DBLW01000060.1 GCA_002298075.1 Bacteroidales bacterium UBA714
AGCCTGCTGAACACGTCCATGGAAGCCACGTTCAGCTTTCTCTCTTCGATAATGGTAGGATTGATATATCCGTCCACAGCAGACCTGTAACGGTGCATCGTCATTGAACCGATGCCATACTGGGAACGGGCGTATTTGTCAAATTCTTTTTCCATATCATATAAAAAAGGCCGGCCCTTACGAGCCGGCCTTACGATAATTATTTCAACTCGCGGAATTTCTCGACTGAAATCTTTTTCTTCTTGAGTGTAACAACCTCACGGACTGCTGCGAGGGTCTTCTCATTCTCAACCTGGTCAAGAATCCTCCTGCCCTGCTCCTCCTGCGCAAGAATGTTCTTTGCGAAGGCCTCAAGTTGCTCATCAGGAACATTGTTCATACCGTACATGGCGAACTGGTATGCAGCAAAGCCCTTTGCGCTTGCAAGCATGTCAGCCTCCTCAATCTTCACATTGTATTTCTGCATGAGAGCGCTCCTGACCATCTGCCACTTGTAGTCAGCGATGAACAGATCCCACTCCTTCTCGATTTCCTCCATGGTGAACTTGCCCTCATTTGCGACAAATACCCATCTCTTGAGGAACTTCTCGGCCACATTCACGCCGGCCTTCTCAACAAGATATTTCTTTGCGTCTGTCGTAAAACGGAAATCAGCCTCCTGGGCATACTCGGCACGGAGCCTTTCCTCCACCTTCTCCTCAAATCCTTTCTCGTCAGATACAGCGCCCACTCCAAAAATCTTGTCGTATGTATCCTGATTCATCTGCGCAGGAACGAAAGTCTTGACGTTCTTCACAGTCATGCGGAACATAGGGTCGAGAGATGCAAGCTCATCCTTAGAAACCTTGAGCATTGAAGCACGGTCAGTCTCATTCTCAAATGCCTCATTCACATTAACATCAATGGAATCTCCGGCCTTGAGTCCGATGAAAGACGCCCTTGCAGCCTCGGCAACATTGCGAAGCGCAACATATGCACCCTCAACGCTTGTCTCGCCCTGAACGAAGTCAACGATGATGAAATCGTCCTCCTTTGCGCTCTCGCCTTCCTCAAGCGAGCCATACTGACGGAGGAGGTTGTCAGTCATCTCCTTCTTTGCAACGTCAGTCGCAGTTATGGTATAATATACAATCTCGTCATCCTTGCCCAGTTCGATGGTAACCTCTGGATTGAGAGCCATGTCAAACTTGAAAGTGAAGTCATTGCCGTTCACCCATTCAGTCGCAGGCTGGTCCTCAGCAGGAAGAGGCTCGCCAAGAACCTTGAATCCGTTCTCGTGTATGAAATTGTTGAGCGACTCGGAAATGACGTCATTCACAGCATCAACAAGAGCCGACTGGCCATACATCTTCTCAACAAGAGACATAGGGACCATGCCCTTCCTGAAGCCCTTGATTTCAGCCTTTTTCCTGAAATCCTTGAGCCTGTTGCTCCTGCTTTCCTGATAGTCATCCTTTGCTACCGAAAGGGTCAGTTCGAGATTAAGATCATCGATTCTGTTCTGTTCAATCTTCATATATTCAGTTTTTAATCATTTGTCATTCTATCTGTCCGGGGATACCAGGCAGGCAATAAAGCCTGCAAAAATAATCATTCTGCATGACATTTCAAAATGTCACTTGCGCGCCGCAATCTTGCGTTTCGGATATACCACCCGCGAATGGTACATCTGCTGCAGATATAACTTGAGAACCTCCTTTATTGTGGCTATCTCCCTGAGGGAAATATCAGAGTCCGCGAGCTGCCCGTCATCGGACTTGCCGTCAATTATACGGTCCACAAGCTCGGAAATGTTATCCGGAGAATAATCCTTGAGACTCCTCGAAGCGGCCTCCACCGCATCGCAGAGCATGAGAATCACCTGCTCCTTCGTAACAGGCCTGATGCCGTCATAATAAAAATCAGACACATCCTCCGGGTCTCCCCCGTCGGAAAGATACTTGTTCAGGAAATATGCGGCAGAAGTGGTTCCGTGATGCGTCCTGATGAAATCCTTAAGCACTCCAGGAAGATTATGCTTCTCGGCAAGGGCAAGTCCGTCACTGACATGCCTTATTATTTCCTGTGCGCTCTCCTTTGGAGTCAGTCCGGCATGATATTTCACACCAGGGGTCTCGTTCTCCGTAAAGCACTGCGGATTGCAGATTTTCCCGACGTCATGATAGAGCGCACCTGCACGCACGAGCGGCACATTGGCATCAATCGACCTGGCCGCGGCATCCGCAAGATTCATAACCTGAAGGCAGTGCTGGAATGTGCCCGGAGCCTTGTCCGCAAGCATGCGAAGAAGCTTGTTGCTCGTATCACTCAGTTCCACAAGCTTCGAAGAAGACACCAGCATGAACATCTTTTCAAACAGGTATATGAGCGGATAGCCTGCAACGGACATGAAAGCCCCGAGGGCCAAATACCATATCACGCTGTAATTCCTTATGCTGCCGATTCCGTCCGCTATCCTGAACGCCCCCAAAACAAGAAGCATCACCACAAACACGATGAAAGCCGTGACGAACTGCAGCCACCCCTTGTTGAAATAGTCGAACACGAAGATGCCTACCACACCGGCCACCACATACATCACATAAAGTTCCACCCCGTTTGGAGCGGACATCAGCATAGGTATGAGTGATATAAGGTATATTGTAAAGACGGTCTTCTTCGTAAAGAAAGCCTGAAGATAAAGCGCAATCAGAGTGAAAGGAACAAGATAGAACATGGACGGGTCCATCCTTGCGACAACAAAAGACGCCGCTGCGGACAGCGTAAACACCATAAGTATATAGAGATACTTGTTATAGCTGTCGAAAATCCTGTAATTGCAATAATATATGGCAAAGAACAAGACCATAACAATAAGCAGGGCTATCACGGCATTGCCGGCCCACTGGAGCCACCTCGGGCCGTCATACCCCACGCTCCTGTCATACTCCGCCTTATACGAATCAAGCATCTGCTCAATTTCAGCCGTGACGATTTCCCCGTTGGACACGATTGTCTGCCCGGATTTCACCACCCCGCGCGTCGGAGAAACATAATAAACATTCTCCCTGTGTATCAGGTCTGTGGTCTGCTGGTCATATACAAGGTCCGGCACAAGCACAGCTGACAGCCCGGAAGCCACATACACGGAATCGGCATTGCAATGAGGGCATGCCTTGGCTATAGCCTCACGCAGCATGGCCCCGGCACGTTCCATGTCATATACCTCAGTGACCGGCACCTTCTCGGCCCTCATGTCCTTCTGGATATAAATCATCCCGTCCGAAGAGCGGTCAACCGCCACGTCCTTTGACACGCGGTCCGGCAGAAGTCCTTTCGCATAGACAGATTTCAGAGCTGAGGCTACAGCCACCCGTGCGCTCTCATGCCCCTCCAGATCAGCAGAAGCAACTCCTCTTGCGGCAATGGCAGCCACAAGAGGGTCATGGCGGTAGAACGGGACGACTTCCGTCCAGGCCTTCTCCCGCTCCGCCCCGAACTGTGCCTGGGTCTTGATCAAAGGAAAGTCAAACTGGGCAATCATTGTCTCATACATCCAGGGCGAGCCTTTGCTGTAATCATAATTGAATTTCGGGCTCCTCGGCATAAGGAACACGAACAGCATAAAAATGCACATCAGCGGGACATATATCCTCAGCTTGCGAGGCAGAATGTTCTTTTCCATAATAAATTTATTCTATCATTTACGCATGGCCATCGGGACAAAACTGTACCTGTCAGCGATGAATGCGGAAATATCATTCTCATGCAGCAGCTCCACGAACCTGCGGCACAATCCATATGCCTTATCCCTGCCAGACACGGCCACCACCAGGTCCCGGCCATAATACTCTACAGTCACGGAGCACGAGCGCCCTCCGGATGGCACTACAGGGTAAAATTCAGACACAAGCCTTCCCATGCTTTCCGGAAGCATCACATTGCCGATACCTCCGATGCGGTATGTCGCCCTGGAAGCCATCTCCTCCTGAAGAGAAGACATGGCGCCGTCAAGTCCACCGGGACCATCAGCTCCGGCAAGAGCTTTCTCAAGGCCGTTCATATACCTCTGCGCACTGTATGCCAGGGCATCATTCTTCATCTGCGCCTCCATGAGCTTCTTCTGGGACAGCTGCACAACATTGTAAGGATACTCACACAAGCTCCTGTTGTAGGCCAGATATACACCCGTACAGAACGGGCGCAAGGACGCAGCCGGAAAATAAGGCCTCAGATTGACTGACACGGCAGCCACCACATATTCTCCCTGCTCCATTGTCCCGGCATACATCTCATGCACTGCCTGCGACAAGGCGGGCGATATGTAAGCCACTGCATTCACACATGAGCCGGAAGACAATTTCAGCGGCTCATTCAGCGGAATCCTGACCAGCACGACCTCTTCCTCCCCGCTCTCCGACAGGGCAGGCACGGCTGCCTTGGCATCCATATACCACACAGGACGGGAAGCGTTGATATCCTCCATCCGCATCATAGGGTCATCTCCCTCGGCCTTGAAATAAGACCCGGACATGAGTTTCACGGACCCGTCATTCTCCACAGGAAAACCTGAGAGCTCGAAATAACGGAAAAGCACGGCCTTGGCGAAGGTCATCATGCCATACTCATCAGAAAGCGCACGATGAAAATCGAAATACACAGTCTTGTGTACATACGACACCTTGAAAAGATAGCCGCGCAATGCCTCATCTCTGAAGTCATACGGTTCTTCACCGCACTTGAAAAGCGGCACCGGAGCCGAAACAGGCTCAAACACGTACCTGCCGTCGCGTACAGCAAGGCATACCGACATCTGCGGGAAACGCACCGCCGCCTCCTGAAGCGCCTCAGAAAACAGCTGCGGGTTCAAATGCATAGTCAGTGCCGCCACGATACGTGACGACACTGATGCACCGGCATTGCTGCCGTATAGATATGTCCACCCGCAAATGGGCGGAACAAGATATTCTGCCATAGACTATTTTATGGCCATGTCCACGATATCACCGTCCGGAGCATCATATACTCCCGCATCCAGCTTCTCGCGTACTTCAGTAAAGGCCTTGAGCGTGTATTCCACGTCCTCCATCGAATGGGCAGCAGTAGATATTATGCGGAATATGATCATTCCCTTAGGTATCACAGGATAAACCACTATAGAGCAGAAAATTCCGTAGTTCTGGCGGAGGTCAACGGCAATCTTTGAAGCCTGGCCTACGCCTCCCTTTATCTGCACCGGAGTCACGCATGCCTGGGCAGGACCGATTTCAAAGCCGAGATTGCGGAAACCGTCCTGGAGAGCTCTCGTAACGGTAAACAGCTTCTGACGGAGCTTGTCTCCTTCCGCGCTGCGGATAATCTCAAGCCTCTTGAGTCCTCCCTCCACGAAAGCCATAGGAAGCGACTTCGCGTAAATCTGGGAACGCATGTTATAGCGGAGATAATTGATGACAGACTTAGGGCCCGCAACAAAACCTCCGATAGAAGCCATAGACTTGGCATATGCACCGATATAAAGGTCGATGTCATCCATCACGCCGAAATGCTCTGATGTTCCGCGGCCTGTAGGACCCATATTTCCGAAACCATGCGCATCGTCGATGAGAATGCGGAACTTGTATTTCTTCTTCAGCTCAACAATCTTGTCAAGGAATCCGAGCGCTCCGGTCATTCCATATACACCCTCTGTGATGAGAAGGATTCCTCCACCAGTCTCCTCACAGAGTCTTGTAGCCCTCTGGAGAGTCTTTTCACAGCTCTCATAGTCATTGTGACGGTATGTCATCCTCTTTCCCATATGCAGGCGCGCACCGTCGATAAGACAGGCATGTGCCTCAGAGTCATAAACGATGACATCGTGACGGTCCATCAGCGCGTCAATAGTGGAAAGTATTCCCTGGTATCCGAAATTGAAAAGGAAAGCGTCCTCTTTTCTCTCGAACTCGGCAAGCTCCCTCTCGAACCTCTCATGAAGGTCAGTGTGGCCTGTCATCATGCGGCTTCCCATAGGGTAAGCAAGCCCCCATTTCGCTGCAGCTTCGGCATCCGCTTTTCTCACCTCAGGATGATTCGCAAGCCCGAGATAGTTGTTCAGGCTCCAGCATAGCACATCCCTGCCCTGGAATTTCATATGCGGGCCAAGCTCGCCCTCAAGTTTAGGGAACATGTAATATCCGAAGGCCTTAGCCGCATACTGTCCGAGCGGGCCGCCGGAATGTTTTTCAATTCTGTCAAAAATGTCAGTCATGGCTGTTATAATAATGTTTCAGTACAATTTTCAATTAATTTGGGAACTTCCCGCCTATGCGTCAATGTTGGCATAGTGGGCATTCTGCTCGATGAACTCACGGCGAGGCGGCACATCATCACCCATAAGCATTGAGAAGGTACGCTCCGCCTCGGCAGCGTTCTCGATTGTAATCTGACGCAGAAGCCTCTTCTCCGGGTCCATTGTGGTGGACTGCAGCTGCTCGGCACTCATCTCTCCGAGACCTTTGTAGCGCTGCACGAAAACACCCTTGTCAGAGCCCTTGCCCAACTGCATGGTAGCTTCCTTGCGCTGAGCCTCTGTCCAGCAGTATATCTCCTCCTTTCCTTTCTTAACAAGATACAGAGGCGGAGTTGCCAGATATACGTATCCGTTCTTTATAAGGTCAATCATATAACGGAAGAAGAAGGTCAGGATAAGAGTGGCGATATGGCTGCCATCGACATCGGCATCGGTCATGATTATGACCTTGTGATAGCGGAGCTTGCTGAGATTCAACGCCTTGCTATCCTCTTCAGTACCTACGGTAACACCGAGGGCCGTGTAGATATTGCGGATTTCCTCGCTTTCGAACACCCTGTGCTCCATGGCTTTCTCCACATTCAGAATCTTACCCCTGAGCGGAAGGATGGCCTGGGTCATACGGTCACGTCCCTGCTTTGCAGTACCGCCTGCGGAATCTCCCTCGACAAGGAAGAGCTCGCATTTCTCCGGATTCCTCTCAGAACAGTCGGCAAGTTTTCCCGGCATTCCCGCACCAGACATGACGGTCTTCCTCTGAACCATCTCACGCGCCTTCCTTGCGGCATGGCGTGCAGTTGCGGCAAGAATCACCTTGTCAACTATCATCTTGGCCTCTTTCGGGTTCTCCTCAAGATAAGCCTCAAGAGCTGCTGCCGTTGCCTGTGACACCGCGGACACGACCTCGCCGTTTCCGAGCTTCGTCTTGGTCTGTCCCTCGAACTGAGGCTCAGCCACCTTGACCGACACAACCGCAGTCAGACCCTCACGGAAATCATCCGCTGCCAGATCAAACTTAAGCTTTGCAAGAAGGCCGTTCTTGTCCGCATAGTTCTTCAGGGTTCTGGTAAGTCCCATCTTGAATCCCTGGAGATGCGTACCTCCCTCGATGGTGTTGATGTTATTTACATAGGAGTAGATTTTCTCCGTATATCCCGTGTTGTACTGCAGGGCAACCTCGATAGGTATAATCTTGTCAGTCTCAAGGCAAATAGGCGACTCGATAAGCTTCTCCGCGCCTCCGTCAAGATACTCGACAAACTCCTTCAGACCGTCCTTCGAATAGAAAATGTCCTGTCTGAAATGTGTGGTCTGCAATTCATTGCCGTTCTCATCCACATCAGGCACAAGCGTCCTCTTGTCCGTCAATGTAAGATGAATGCCCTTGTTAAGATATGCAAGTTCCCTCAGACGGGCTGCGAGAGTATCGTATTTATAGACAGTCGTGACCTGGAAAATCTCAGGGTCCGGATGGAAGGTAACGGTAGTACCCGTATCCGAAGCTTCCCCTACAACCTCAACCGGCTTGTAAGGCTTTCCCTGCGAATATTCCTGTACAAACACTTTTCCTTCACGGTGAATCTCCGCCTTAAGATAGTCTGAAAGCGCATTCACGCAGGAAACTCCGACTCCATGGAGACCTCCTGACACCTTATAGCTGTCCTTGCTGAATTTACCTCCCGCATGCAGAACTGTCAGCACGACCTCGAGAGCCGAACGGTGCTCCTTCTCATGCATTCCCGTAGGTATGCCTCGTCCGTTGTCACGTACGGTTATCGAATTATCCTCATTTATAAAAACTTCGATATTGGTACAATATCCGGCCAGGGCCTCATCGATACTGTTGTCCACCACCTCGTAGACCAGATGGTGAAGTCCTCTCTCACCTATGTCTCCAATATACATTGAAGGGCGTTTCCTAACCGCCTCAAGACCTTCCAGCACCTGAATGCTGTTAGCGGAATACTGTTCCGCCGCCGAATTGTTGATTACTTCTTCGCTCATTGTCTGTCTTTTCTTTTTCTTTCTTCCATGTTCTCCCGGCCATTAACGGCAAGCAAGGGAAACAAACGGACAAATATAGCAATTTTTCTGAGAACTTGTTGAATTTATGCCATCTGATTCTTACAAATTCAGACTGATTCCAAGAGTGAATCCGATACCCTGCTCAGCATACAGGGGATTGCGCTGCACAGTCATGTTCAGCAGATTCTCCCCGCGCGCCCATAAAGAGAAACTCCTTGTGAGAGCCACCTCAAGAGAAAGGCCAAGGTCCGCATATCCGGGAAGGACAGCGCCGTAAAGTTCTCCGGATGGATACAGAAGCCCTCCGCGGCGAGCCGTGGAGAAGGCACAGTCCACCCCGGCGAATATGCGCCTGTTCCAATTGTACTCGAATGCCACATCACCGGTAAGAGAAGCCGGAGCAAACAGTCCAGAAGCACGGTCCAGGCCCCATACATGCGCATAATTCACATGGCCTTCAAGCCTTATGCTCTCATTTTTCCAGCAAAGCTCCGCCTGGGCAAAACATTTCCTATAAGAGGAATACCCCAAACCCGGAAGATATTTCAGGCTGCCGTCCTGAGGTTCGGCCTCCAATGCCACGGCATCAAGCATTGCATTCCCATAATTCGAATACCCCGCCCTGAGGTCATAGCTGAACTGCATTCCTATGCGTCCCTCCATTCCTATCATGGCAGACAGACGCTCGACAGTATTGTCCAGGACAACGTCCCTGCCCCTCGCGAAAGCAAGGTCCGCATGACGGTTTTCCTCAAGTATGCGAGCATAAGTGTTGAGAGAGCTTCCGCCTGTTGCCTTGGCATAAAGCGACATCGCGTCAGGAATGGCGGCAAAACTCACCGTGACATCAGGATATACAATCTGGTCGCGCGAGGCGAACATTCCAGCGGCATCTGCCTGGCTTGCAATCATCGAAAGACGCAGGCCCAAGTCAAGGTTCCACCTTCCTTTGACAAACATATAATGCGGAATTATGCGGAAATTCCCGGCAGCGGCATCAGTACATCCCGAATAAGCAGCGACATCCAGCGCAAAATCAAACAGCATCCTGTGCCCTCCGGCAAAAGCCCATCCCAAAGAAGCGTCAGCCCCGAACAGATGCTCATCAAGCACATATGAATTTCCTGCACGATACTTGGCCTTGTCATTTGCGAAACGGTAGGAAGCCGTCACATCATAAAGGAAATGCGGCCCGCCAGAAGGCACGGAGCACACACCGGCCTTCACGTCCAGCGCATCATAGCCACGCCTGCGCTGCCTGTCGTCAGATGCCAGTCCGAAATATGACACATCAAAGACAGCCGTACCCTTTTTCCAGTCATAGCTTCCGTCAAGGCCTGCCCTGGTGCTGAAATCATAACCGCTCCAAGTGCGCACACTTCCGTCATCCGAACGCCACCTGTCTATCTTCACCGTTCCCGACTGCGGCTCAGCTGAAGGGCTGAAAGACCTGTAATTACCCACATAAGACCTGTGGAGGGCATATACATCCATCCGAAAACCCTTTTTGAAAGACGGAGACCACACCAAGTCAAAAACAGGACGCAGAGGATAGCCTGCTCCTGCACGCAGATACAATTTCTTCGGCGCCAATGCCGATGAAGCCGGATGCATCTTGACAGTATATGGACTGAACTCATATGAGCCCTTATACGGGTTGTCAAATACGGAATAATCGAAATCAAGGTCAAACCTCGTGACGGAATCAGGTATCTGCATCTTCAGAGAAGGCTTGTGCACCTCCATCAATTTGCCCTCATAATTGCGGTCCACCACAACTGTCGGGTCGAGATTCTGGGCTGCCGCAGCAAAAGGAAGCGCAGCCGACACCGCCAGCGGAACAAGGCGGAACAATATGCTTCTGTTCATGTTCTTTCTGTTTATTCTGTTTCTGCCATAAGGGAATCCAGCTTGCCTATGCGCATCTTCACATTATCAAGCACATCATCGTCAGGACCTTCCGGACTATACCCGTCAAGGATACTTCCGAATGTGGCCCTGGCCTGGGCGAAATCCCCCACCTCGGCAAACGAGTCACCGAGAACTATATAAATCTTGGCAAGCCAATAATTCTGCCCTGAGCCGGCATCCGCAAATTCGTATGCCTTCGCCTGCACGGACTCGAAATCACCCTTGTCATAGCTGTCAAGAATAATCAGGTAAGCAGCCTCGGCACCATACCCGTCAGACACATCCGTAGCCAGCTTGGAAAGAATGCCGAAAGCCTCGTTTCTTCGGCTCGTCGCAAGGTAAGACCTGGCCTTTATGAAATCGGCCTCACGCCTGATTTCCCCTGCCGCAGCACCGTCAAGCAGAACCACATCAGCATTCTTTATGGCCTCATCATATTTGTGGGCGCGATATGCGGAGCGCATCATTCCGTATAATGCGAGCGACTTGTTGTTTTCAAGCAGGGCGGACGAATACAATGACGAATAGCCTCCCAAAGCATCGTCCCAACGCTCCATCCTGTATGACAGGTCAGAGAAATTAAGCATCGACAGCTCCACGAACGCTCCGGAACCGTCTGCGATGACTTTTTCATAACAGTCGCAAGCCTGCTCATACTTCCCGAGATTCCTGTACGACTCAGCCATATAGAAATCGGACTTGCAGACATTCTTTCCGGCAGGATAATTCTCCCGGTATGACTGGAGAGCCGCAAGGGCCTTCTGATAATTGCCAGAGAGATAAATCTGCTCCGCAGAGCCGAATATCATCTCCTCCCTCTCATCAGGAGTCTTTGACGCCCCCATTCCGAGAGCCTCAATATAAGCAAGATACTCCTCCGGCTCATTCCTGGTCTGATAGACAGACTCGATGGCGGCAAGCGCGTCCTCGGCATAGCCCGAACCGGACATCTGTTCAACGACCGTCTTGTAATATCCGAGGGCATCATTGAACTGGGACTGGTTTCTTGCCAACGAGCCCATCTCAAGATAGGCACGAGCGACATAGACGCTGTCTTTTACGCTGTCCGCAAGAGTGCGGAAACATTTGAACGCATTTTCATCATCATCCTTCACCACATATGCGCGGCCAAGCTCAAACAGGGCCTCCGGATAGAATTCCGCTTCAGCGGACGCCCCGAACACCTTTGAAAGAACGGAAATCTTCTTGTCCTGCTTTCCTGAAAGGCCATAGGCAATCGCAGCCTGATAATACGGATAAATGTCATTCACATCATTATATTCTT
>DBLW01000140.1 GCA_002298075.1 Bacteroidales bacterium UBA714
CAATTATCATTATTATGAATTTTCCGATTCGGAACTGACTGAGGCACCGAAAGGATACAGGCCGTTTTATATCAGCCATTATTCACGTCACGGCTCACGCTACCATACCGGCGCAAGATTCTTCCGTCCGATGGACATGCTGGAGTTTTGCGACAGTCTGGGGCTTCTCTCTGATGCCGGAAAAGGATTCTATGCGGATGCCATGGCAGTCATGGAGGAACACCAGGGCATGTATGGCATGCTTTCATCCAGAGGTGCGGAGGAACTGCGTGGCGTAGGGGAACGGCTATACATGCGTTTTCCTGAACTTTTCTCCGGTAAAAACGGCCGGACGCTTGTTCGTAACTATTCCACAACAGTCCAGCGCAGCATATTCAGCATGATAAACATGATGACTGTCCTTGTAGAGAAGTCATGCGGTAAAATGGAGTTTTCATATGTTACCGGTGACAAATATTATGAATACCTCTGCCATAGGATGGACAATTATCTTCCGATGGCGGATTTTGACAACGAGGTGGAGGATTCATTGCTTCCCGAACTGGATGTTGACAGGCTTGCCGGAATATTTTTCAATGACCCTCAGGCAGCATGTGCCCTTATAAATGACCCTGCAAAATTTTTCAGGGGCCTGTACATGATAGCGGCCATCAGTCCCAATACGGATTGCCGCCCGGACATGCTCTCATACTTCCCTAATGAGGAACTTGTGAAATTCTGGGCCATGCGGAACAATTATTTCTATGCCGGATTCGGCAACTCTGTCCAGATGCATGAGGAAGTCGAAAAGGTCTCCAAGCCACTTGTCGCTGATTTCATAGCACGTGCTGACGATGCGCTTGCAGGCGGAAGCAATGTGGCAGGTGATTTCCGCTTCGGACATGACACCGGACTGCTGCCGCTTGTGGGCCACCTTGGCATAACCGGCATGTCTGAGCGTTATGATGCATTTGAGGCTCACAAATTCTGGAACTCATCCGTAATGATACCTATGGCCTCCAACCTGCAGATGATTTTCTATCGCAGCCGCAAATGTGATGATGTGCTTGTGAAGCTTCTGTATAACGAGAAAGAGACCATGATTCCTGCCCTGAAACCTGTAACAGGGCCATATTACCGTTGGGCCGACCTGCGCCGCCACATGCAGTCCCTGCTTTGACCGCACGATTCTGCTCGGCCGACTGAACAATATTTGTCTTGTCCAGGTATAATTTTACCGATTATTGAACAATAAGTTGTTAGGATTGTGCATCTTTCCTTTAGCCCAGCAAGTTTCGCTACCTAAACCAATGCATCATAATCTCTTATGCTTCAGATATTCCGTTCTGATACTCCAGGCTTCAATAGCAGCCCCAGCAAATATGAATGCCGACAGAACCCATGAAGCGTCAAGCAGCGGCACGTCTTTCATTATGCACTCATAAACCAGAAATGATCCCAGATTTCGGGTATGTGGACTTGAACCGGCCATGAAGCCAAGTAAAAAATCCCGCATCACTGCGGGATTTTTCGGTTAGTTAGTAGTGTAGTGTATTCCCTTTTGGGATGATTAATTATTAGTGGTTAGAAACGTCTGATTGACATAAAGTGTTATGTCGAATGCAAATATAGATATTAAATTGATATTTGCAAACAATTTTACAGTTATTCTTTCAGAAGATTCGGTCTCAGCAACTTTGTCCTCTCAAGCGCCTGCTCGTCCTGCCATTCCCTTATGAGTTTGGGATTGCCGCTGAGAAGCACATCAGGAACCTTCCAGCCATTGAATTCTGCCGGCCTTGTGTATATCGGCGCGGACAGCAGACCGTCCTGAAAACAGTCGCTCAGGGCTGATGTCTCGTCGGTCAGCGCGCCCGGAATGAGCCTTATGATAGAGTCCGCCAATATGGCTGCCGGAAGCTCCCCGCCGCTCAGCACATAGTCTCCTACTGATATTTCCATCGTCACAAGATGCTCCCTGATGCGGTGGTCAATGCCCTTGTAATGGCCGCACAGGATAATCAGGTTCTCTTTTAGAGACAGTCCGTTCGAAATGTTCTGGTTTAATACCTCGCCGTCCGGGGACATGTATATTATCTCATCATAATCTCTTTCCGCCTTAAGCTCGGATATCATGTTGTAAACTGGCTCAAGCATGAGCACCATGCCGGCATCTCCGCCATAGCTGTAATCATCTACTTGCTGGCGTGGCCCTTTGCCATATTTACGAAGGTTGTGCACATGGATTTCGACAAGCCCCTTTTTGATTGCACGTCCTACTATGGAGTGGCTGAGGGGACTTTCGAGCAGTTCCGGCACAACAGTCAAGATGTCTATTCGCATACCCAATGTTACAAATGAATTGTTAGAACTGCAAAAATAACATTTTGATATGAGTTTTACTAAAAAAATGGTATATTTGCCACTTGTATGAATTAATAAACACATTAACTCCATTATTATGAGTGAAGAGATTATTCCTGATGCTCCAGTAGTGTCAGATGTACCTGAGACCGTCGTTGATGCTGAATCGGCAAAAGAAGAAAATGCCTTGCAGACAGTGAATTGGTCAGAGAAAAGCCTCGCGGAGCTTGTCCGCATGTTCGAAGAGCTTGTTCAGAATGAGGACAGGATGAAAATGCCGAAGGAAGCTGAGGCCATCAAGTCTGCTTTTTACAGGAGGCTTCTCAAGGAAAAGGGTGATGCAGGGCTTGCGGTGCAGGTTACTGAAGACCAGATGCAGGAGGCGGAAGACATGCCGGCGGAAGAAACTGCAGAAGATAATCCTTTCGCGCAGATAGAGGCAGGATTCAAGGAACTTTATTCCGGATATAAGAAAGAGCGTGCGGAGTACAACCGCCAGCTGGAAAAGGAGCGTGAAAACAACCTCGTATTGAAAGAGGCTGTCATAGCTGATCTCAAAGCCTTGCTGGACAAGCAGGAGGATGTGAACGCCACATTCCCTGAGTTCCGTAAAATTCAGGACAGATGGAGGGCAGTGGGTCCTGTTCCTGCACAGAACTACAGGAATATAAATGACACATATCAGCTCTATGTCGAGCAGTTCTATGATATGGTGAAAATCAACCGTGAGCTCCGTGACCTGGATTTCAAGAAAAACCTTGAAATTAAGGAGGAGTTCTGCCGCATGGCTGAGAAACTTGCCGAGAGCCCTAATGTTGTGGAGGCTTTCCGTGAATTGCAGAAGCTGCACGAGCAGTGGAAGGAATACGGCCCGGTTGCAAAAGAATACAGGGAGCAGATATGGGACCGCTTCAAGGCGGCGACCTCCGTAATCAACAAGAAATACCAGGCGTTCTTCGAGGGGCTCAAGGACCAGCAGGCTGAGAATCTTGCCAAGAAGACCGTATTGTGCGAAAGGGTAGAGGAAATTGCTGAAAGGGAAGTGGCCGGCTCCAACGAGTGGAATGCTTTTTCAAAGGAAATCGAGGATATCCAGAAAGAATGGAAGACCATCGGTTTTGCTTCAAAGAAAGATAACCAGAAGATATATGACCGTTTCCGTGCGGCATGTGACAAGTTCTATGGCCGCAAGCGTGATTTCTATACCGAATACAAAGGCAGCATGAACTCCAATCTGGAGCGTAAGATTGCACTTTGCGAGGCTGCGGAGGAACTCAAGTCAAGCACAGAGTGGAAAAAGGCTACCGACCAGTTCATAGCCCTCCAGAAAGAGTGGAAAGAAATCGGCCCTGTTCCGCGCAAGAAGTCTGAGCAGCTTTGGAAAAGATTCCGTGCGGCTTGTGACGAGTTCTTTGCAGAAAGGGACCGCAATGCAAAGCCGGCGGAGAATGACTATTACGGAAACCTCAAGGCCAAGCAGCGTCTTATTGAGGAAATAAAGGCATATGCCCTTCAGGGAAATGATGCCGACAATGAGGCCATGCATGATTTCCAGAAGAGGTGGAATGAGATCGGATTCGTGCCGTTCAAGGAGAAGGACAGCATTGCAAATGCATATAAGGAGGCAGTGAACGCCAAATTCCCTGATGCTTCACGCGGCAACGGACGCAGGCGCGGAGGACGTCCTCAGATGTCTGAGAAGGAACGTCTTATACATAAATACCATTCACTTGAGCAGGATATCGTCACATACGAGAACAATATCGGCTTCTTCTCCATGTCCAGGAGCGCTGAGCCTCTTATCAGGCAGATGCAGGAAAGGATAGACCAGGCCAAGGCTTCCCTCAAGGAACTTGCGGACCAGATTCGTGAGTTCAATGAGAAGGAAGGAAAAGAGTAATAATTCTTAAATTTTCTGATGAACAAGAACAATATTATAGGTATTGTGCTGATCGGCGTCATCATGTTCGGTTTTACATGGTACCAGTCGAGACAGTACAGGGAGCAGGCGGCCATACAGGCGCAGCTTGACTCGATAGCTACAGTTGAGCGCATGGCCGCGATGGCAGCAGATTCGCTCTGGAGGGCACAGGGGCTTGCGGACGGCAACACAACTTCCGTGAAGGTGAACACATTGCCGGCATATAAGGACAGCCTTCTCATGGAGGCGCGCCTCGCTGCAGAAGAAATCATTAGCCTTTCAAATGACAAGATTGAGATTGACTTTACCACAAAAGGTGCGCAGCCGTATTCGGTAAGGCTCAAGGATTACAAGGCATACAAGGACAGCAATGCCCTTGAACTGATTAAGCCTGAAATGAGCCGTTATGCAATCGGCCTTTATGCCGGTGAGAACATCAATACGGCTGACCTCGTGTTCGAGGTGGCTGAGAAAACGGACTCGTCCGTAGTGATGAGGCTTCCGTTTGCGCAGGGAGGCTTCCTGCAGCAGAAATATACGCTTGCAGAAGGCAGCTACATGCTTAAGAATGAACTTTCTTTCGTCGGGATTGACAATTATGTTCCGCGTAATGTGACGATGTTCGACATTGACTGGTCTGTCATAATGCCGCGTTTTGAGAAAGGCTACAAGAACGAGAAGCAGTATTCAAAGCTGGCATATTACTTCGAAGGTGACAAGAAGCCTGAGGAGATAGCAAAAGGCCGTGACGCTTCCGAGAAGGTCGGCACGAGGCTTCAGTGGTTTGCTTTCCACCAGCAGTTCTTCTCTGCCATCATGACTGCCGGAAATGATTTCTCTTCCGCGGATTTCAGCCTGAAATATTACCAGGAGGATGATGAAAGCAGGAATCTCATGGCATGTTCCGCAAAAATGCGTTCGGAACTGAATCGCGGGGCAGGGGATGTCGTAGTGCCTTTCGAGTTCTATTTCGGCCCGAATGACTATCGCATACTCAAGTCATATGACAGGAAATATGAGAAGACAATTCCTCTCGGAGGATGGCTTGTAGGCTGGATTAGCCGCTTTGTAATCATACCATGCTTTGATTTCATCGGCCGCTTCGTAAGCAATTACGGTATTGTCATACTTATAATGACTCTTCTGATCAAGCTCATCATTTCTCCGCTTACAATCAAGTCGTTCAAGTCTTCGGCAAAGATGTCTGCAATCAAGCCGGAGGTTGACAAGTTGAACCAGAAGTATCCTAACGAAAAGGACGCCATGAAGAAGCAGCAGGCGATGATGGACCTTTATCAGCGGGCTGGAATCAGTCCGATGGGAGGATGTCTGCCGATGCTTTTGCAGTTTCCTGTACTTTGGGCCATGTTCCGTTTCTTCCCGGCTTCAATCGAGCTGAGGCAGCAGCGTTTCCTTTGGGCGGAGGATTTGAGCGCATATGACTCTATCCTTGACCTTCCGTTCAATATTCCGCTTTATGGCGACCATGTGTCCCTGTTTGCCCTTTTGATGGCAGCTTCTATGTTCGTTTATTCGCGCATGACGGCAAGCCAGATGTCAAATGACCCGAATATGGCGGGAATGAAGTTCATGAGCCTTTACATGATGCCGATAATGATGCTGTTCATCTGTAACAATCTTTCTTCGGCACTTAGCTACTACTACCTGCTTTCGAACCTCATCACTATGCTGATGACATGGTATATCCGGAAGTTTGTCGTTACCGAGGACAAGGTGCGCGCCGAGATGGCTGCAAATGCCGGAAAGCCGAAGAAAAAGTCCAAATGGCAGATGAAGCTGGAGGAGGCCCAGAAGATGCAGGAGCAGATGATGAAAGAACAGCAGAAGAAACGCAGATAAGACTGCAATGATAAAAGATATTTTAAATGAATTGAAAATGGAACTGCCGGCAACTGTAAAGTTGGTGGCAGTTTCTAAATTCCACCCTTTCGAATCAATAGTCCAGGCTTATGAGGCAGGGCAGCGCGTGTTTGCAGAGAGCCGTCCCCAGGAATTCCTGGCAAAAATAAAGGCTTTGGTGGCATTGCGGGAGGAGATGGTACTCCGTGCCAAGGAGGAGGGAGGCGATGCGGAAGCTGCCCGTTGCTATATGTCTGACATTGAATGGCATTTTATAGGTCATCTCCAGACCAACAAACTGAAAATGGTCCTGCCATATGTCTCACTGGTTCAGTCCGTTGATTCTGTAAGGCTTCTTGATGCGGTTGATGCATGGGGAAGGGCAAATGGTAAGGTAATGGATATTCTTTTGGAATGTCATGTATCTGCCGAGGATTCCAAGCAGGGATTCAGCCGCATGGAGCTTGCAGGATTGCTCGACGGGTGGCATGGACGTGACTTTGTCCGCGTCAGAGGTGTTATGGGCATGGCCACTTTCACAGATGACGAATCTGTGGTGCGTTCTGATTTCGCAAAGCTGGCGGACATGGCTGATATTGTCCGCGCCGCTTTTCCGGGGCATGACTGCCATGAGATTTCCATGGGCATGTCCGGAGACTACCGCATTGCCGTCGAGATGGGCTCCACAATGGTACGCATAGGCTCAATGATTTTCGGCGAGCGCGTCTGATTCCTATAAATATGCTGATTGCAATTTCCCCGGTCGCTCCGGAAGAACCTACTGGCTTATGTGCCTTGCACGTTCTTCCGGAGTGGCCTTGGTGGATGACGAGCCAGGGTTTCCAGTGCAAAGCATAGTCGCCAAGCATTTTCTGTCTGCGGACCTGATTTGCTGGCAGTCCTTGCCACTCTGCGGCAACTGCCGCTTTACATATACAAATGAAGCCCGGAATAATGTACCTGGCTTGTTTTCGCAGATAAATCCGGCTTTACAGGTTAAGGAGCATGTGAGGAACGATACCGTCAATCATTTCTTGAGGTACTCCGCAGTTTTTTGCAAGTCCAGGCCATCTGGCTGCTGTCTCGCATACCTGCTCAATGATTTCTGTGGCGTTCTTTATGTTGTTTGCATTTGCCAATGCAAGCAGGTCACCTCTGGTCAGGTCTTCGAACTTGCCGTTAATGGACATCTGATGTGTCGCTGTCCATGCCCCTGAAGGGTTATATGAAAATCCCATATCATATGCCGGAGAGAGGCGCCACTGGCCGGACGGCTCCATTAGAAATGATATGTTCTTTGTATGGTCATCCTGATTCCTTACAACCACATTGAATACGATCCTTCTGAACATCTCCTGTGCCTGTGAATATGGAATACGGAGCCTTCTCATCACATTGAATGCCTGCTCGTATGAGTAGCCGTTCTTAAGCCGGAAATCATAGTGAGCCATTCCGCAAAGCGTCTGCATGTGAACCTTTTTGCCGTTTTCCCGGTCAAATCTTTTGGTCAGGAAATGCGCTCTTCCGTTTTCTTCAATCAAAGAACAGTCCGTCATGTCTATCCCGCACTGCTTGACTAATTCGGAGAACGAGTACTCCAGACGACCGAAGTTTTCTGTCTCCTTGAATCCGGCTTCAGCAGTTACACCGTCAAGTTTGAGCAGATAGTAGTCAAACCCTTCCGGAGCAGAAATCTGACCAGAACGGACTTCGCCGGTCTCTTTGTTGTAAGCAATGATGGCCTTTGCCCTTTGACCTCCGGCAGAGGTTCCCAGCCGGAGTATTTCCGCAATTGCGGCTTTTCGGTCTGCATTCAGATTGGCGCCGAAGTCTTTCTTCTTCGACAGTGCTTCTCTGGCAACATCAATCAAAGAATCGATTTCAAATTTCATGTCGGCATCAGATGACGGACCTGTTGCCGGCTCAAATTCGAGTGCACCCATGCATCTCTGCCCCAGGAAGCATAGCGTCTCCACAGGATTGCTGGTTGTCCTGCCTGTCAATGTGAGCCATTGGTCAAACAGGGCACGTCCATATGTGTCCGGAAGTGAATCTGCCAGCATGCCCGGAAGACCGTTGAAGGTATCCCATCTCAAGTTCCCGAATGAATAGATGCGCCCCTGCTGTACCGGCATCATGAGAGGGGACGGCTCGATTCCTTTGCCTGTAAAATCTTTGTCATATTCAAATCTTGCAACCCTGTAAGAGTCTTCCCAGACGAATGTCCCGATATCCTGTCCGAACATCCTGACCTTTGCCACATCTACCATTCCGGTTCCTCCTTATCTGTTTTAAGCTGTCCTACGGCACGTTTGCGTGTCTGCTTCTTTGCCTTATTGACCATCTCATAATATTCGCCGGGACTCATCTGCTCTTCTTCAAAAAGTTCCGCTATGTTTTCCAGCATTCCGAGAGTTCTCAATACGCGTAGCAAAGAGTCAAATGTGCCGATTTCACCGGACTCTATCTTCTTGAGTGAAGACAGTGAGATTGATGATGCTTCTGCCAGGCTCTGCTGAGTTATGTTCCGTTTCAGCCTGACAGCTTTAAGCCTGTTTCCGATTCGTTTGGCGAGCAGGGCATCAGATAGCATGTATATGTCTTCCATAATGTCTTAGAAATAAACTATTGTACATCAAATATAGTGATAAAAGTTTAATTTCCAACTATAACAACAATTGGGCTATCCTATATTTCAAAGGGAATTCATTTTCCGGAAGCAAGTTCTTCCAGCATAGCCTTGGCCACTGCCGATGATGCGCCTGAGCCTCCCAAAGCAGAGCGTATCTGGGCGTAGTCGTCAAGCATTTTCTGTCTGTAGGCCTGGTTCTCCAGCAGTTCCCGCACCTCTGCTACAAGTGCATCAGGATTGCAATCGTCCTGTATGAATTCCTTGAATGCGAGCCGGTCGATGATGAGGTTGCCGAGGCTTATGTACTTTATCTTTACTATGCGCTTGGCTATCAGGAAGGTAAGGGGATTGCCGATGTATCCTACCACCTGCGGGGTGTTGAAAAGCACAGTCTCAAGCGAAGCTGTGCCTGAATTGACCACAGCCGCTTCCGCATGCCTTATTATGGCCTGCGTCTGTCCGAAGAGAACCTTAATGAAGCTGTCGCCGCTGTCCAGGAATTTTGCATAGTCCTCAATTGACCTTGCTGGAGCGCCTGCTATAAGGAATTGATAATCCGAATATTGGGGCAGCTTGTGCATTTTGTGCGCAAATTCTTTCAAAACGGGCATCATGGTGCTGATTTCCCCTTTGCGGGAGCCTGCCAGCATGGCAATTACAGGCTTGTCCTCCAGATTGTTGCGCTGCAGGAAGGCCTGGCGTGTCTCGAGCATTGCCTTCGAACCGTCCACCGCATCCACAAGAGGATTGCCCTTATATATATAGCTTATTCCTTTTGAATCGAAATACGGCATCTCGAACGGAAATACTATGAAAAGCTTGTCCACATATGCTTTCAGCTTCTTTATCCTGCCCTCGCGGGAAGCCCACACTTTCGGAGCGATATAATAGAAGACCTTGAATCCTTTCTTATGGGCAAATTCCGCTATCTTGAAATTGAATCCCGGGTAGTCAATCAGAATCACCACGTCAGGCTGCCACTGCTCTATGTCCTTCTTGCAGAATGAAACATTGCCCAGAAGCTGGCGCGCCTTCACGAGCACTTCCACAAAGCCGATTATCGCTCCCTCCTTGTAATGCTTCACAAGGCCTCCCTCATTGTCTTCCTGGCATCTGCTGAAGATTTCGTGCATAAGGTCACCTCCCCAGAATCTGATTTTCGCCTGCGGGTCTTCCGCATATATGCCTTTCATCAGATTCGAGCCGTGCAGGTCTCCGGATGCTTCTCCTGCTATTATGTAATATCTCATGTTCGTATTGGTCTATGGTGACAGAGGTTTGATATTCAGAGGTCTTGATGTCAGAAGTCCGTGTCAATGCCGTTTTTGCGGAGCCTTTCCGATTCTTCGTAGTCTGTGCAGTCCACATTGTGGGCAACTATGCTGATATAGCCTTCTTTCATTATGAGGTGGTCTGCATCCGGGCCGTTGCGCGGGTCGTTCATGAAATCCCCGACCATCATATACAGTTCCTCTCCTTCTTCAATGGCTGGGGAGGAAGTCTGTCCGAGAAGTTCCGGAGTTATGCCGTATTTGCTGTATGCCTGCACGTCCCATTCCTTGAACTCGCGTACCCAGCGTCCCATTCCCTGGTATCCGGTCCGCACTCCCTTTATCTCCGCAGCCGGAATGTCAGGGAAATTCACATTATAATATATGCCGTGCCTTGACGGACAATCATTCATGAGCCGTGTGAAAATGTCTCCGAAATACTTCTCCACTGCGCTGAAATCCGCATCCGGATGTAGCGTGTCCAGCGATACTCCGATTGCCGGTATCCCGTTGAGCGCCGCCTCTTCAGCCGCTCCGAGAGTGCCTGAATAGCATGATGCGGTGGCTGCATTGGAGCCATGGTTTATTCCTGACACTACGACATCCGGGAAATTGTCCGGAAACAGGACATTCAGGCCGAATTTTATGCAGCTGGCAGGAGTCGCGTCTATATAATGCCATCCGTCTCCCAAGTCTTTGTGGGCGATAGGCTTGAATCCCAATGAAACAGCCATGGACATGCCGGACTGGTGCTTCTTTGGTGCAATTACCGTTACTTCTCCGAATTGTTTCATGATTTTGGCAAGGACGCTGATGCCCTTCGCCTGATACCCGTCGTCGTTGGTTATCAATATGCGCATGTTGATTTCTTATTTTTTGACAAATATAGCTAATATATTCATAAAAATTTCTAAATTTGCGCCGATAATATGTAAAGAGGGGAAAGACAATTTACAGTTTAACTTTATAAACATTTTTAAACACAATGATTAAACTTGGTATTAACGGATTTGGCCGTATCGGCCGTATGGTATTCCGTGCCGCAGTTGAGAATTTCTCAAATGACATTCAGGTTGTAGGTATCAACGACCTTCTCGATGCTGACTATCTCGCATACATGCTCAGGTATGACTCAGTTCACGGCATCTTCAATCATGACATCAAAGTAGAGGATAACTACCTCATCGTTGACGGCAACAAGATTCAGGTTTTCGCTGAGAAAGATCCTAAGAACATCACTTGGGGCGCTCTCGGAGTTGACGTGGTTGTTGAGTCTACAGGATTCTTCCTCACTGAGGAGCTTGCTTCTGCTCACCTTGAGGCAGGTGCAAAGAAAGTTATCATGTCTGCACCTTCAAAGGACGCTACTCCAATGTTCGTATATGGTGTAAACGACAAGACTTACGCTGGCCAGAAGATTATCTCAAACGCTTCTTGTACAACTAACTGTCTCGCTCCTATCTCTAAGGTTCTCCACGAGGCATTCGGTATCAAGAGAGGTCTCATGACAACAGTTCACGCTGCTACAGCAACTCAGAAGACTGTTGACGGTCCTTCAAAGAAAGACTGGAGAGGCGGACGCGGTATCCTCGAGAACATCATCCCTTCATCAACTGGTGCTGCCAAGGCTGTAGGCAAGGTTCTTCCAGAGCTTAACGGCAAGCTTACCGGTATGTCTATGCGTGTACCTACTTCTGACGTTTCAGTTGTTGACCTTACTGTAGAGCTTGAGAAGCCTGCAACTTACGAGGAGATCTGCGCTGCAATGAAGAAGGCTTCTGAGGGCGAGCTCAAAGGCATCCTCGGATACACTAACGAGGCTGTTGTTTCAACTGACTTCCGCAACGATGCACGCACTTCAATCTTCGATGAGAAGGCTGGTATCCAGCTTGATCCTACATTCGTTAAGGTTGTATCTTGGTATGACAACGAGTGGGGTTACTCAAACAAGGTTTGTGAAATGGCACGCGTAATCTCTAAGTAATCTGATTACAGCATTACATATGCATTGGGCTGACCGTAAAAGGTCAGCCCTTTTGCATTATATTTCATGGCGAGGCGGAATAACGGGCATGTGCTCATGTAGGTTAAAGTGATTTGAGGACTGCGCGCGTACATACATTCATGTCAACATATCCGTCGATGCCATAGACAACTGCTTTGTCTGTGAATTGCCATATGTGCCAGTTTTTGCACCGTGGAGACTTGCCGGTGTAATGGGCTACCCAAATGGGGGATTCCGTAGTTATCTCATCGCAAAGTATGTCGCTTATGAAAGATGCGGATGAATAGACGACCGGCTTGCGCCCGTAGTGCTCACCGACGATTCTAAGCCATGTCAATGCATTGCCGTTCAGCATCTCTGCAGTACATCCCGAATGAATGGTCTCTATGTCAAGAACAGGCGGCAGGTCCTCCGAAGAGAGTTCTCCTACTGTCCTGATGAAATTCTCCGCCTGGTGCACCGGGTCTTTCGATGAACGGAAGAAATGGTAGGCTCCGCGTCTTGCTCCGCTTTTTCCTGCATCTTGCCAGTGCCTGTGGAACCTCTTGTCTTTCATTGAACTGCCCTCAGTGGCCTTTATGAAGACAAAGGATACCGGACGTATGTCCTTTGCGCTTGTCTTTGAGTATATTGTCCGGCCGCTCCGGTCTGTAAGCACCATCAGAGAGTCCCATTTTATTTTATGCTGATACCTTGACACGTCAATTCCGTAGCAATACGGGCCTTGAGGTAGCGGGTCTCCGGTCTGCGGAGAGGCCCCGTCCTTTATATAAGGGATTATCAGAAGGATGCCTATTGCCGCAAGTATGCCTGCCATAACCCATATGCTTATGTTGACCTGATGCTCCCTGTCATCCTTCTTGCCTTTTTTGTTTCCTTTTGTCTTCGGGGCTGTTGATGCCGTCTGTTTGGCGGCCTTTTTAGTGCCGTCAGTCTTATATGCTGGTCTGCGGTTGGTTTTCTTCTGAACGGATGTATTCTTTTTTTCCATAATTGACGGCAAAATTAACATTATTTCTTAATTTCGCAGGAATTTTTCGGTAATGGCCCGGCAGAGTTTCTGTGGGTTGTATGTTTAATTTACCTGGAGGCGGTGAACGTTTCCTGTATATAGACAAATGTTTGATAATGAAGATTTTCAATAGAGGAGAAAAGCCGTCCTGGATAGTGTCGCTTATCCCTTTTGCCGTTCTGGTTGCTGTGCTGGTGGTGGTAATCCGTGTCTTCGGGGCAGATGCGCTTTCCGGAGGCAGCCAGGTAGCCCTGATTTTTGCGACCGGAGTGGTTGTCACCATATCCATGCTTTTCTACCGCATCCCGTGGAAAGATTTTGAAGAAGCTATATCAGATAATTTGCGCGCGGTGGGAACGTCCTTGCTGATACTTCTGCTCATTGGAGCTGTGGCCGGATCATGGATGATAAGCGGGGTCGTCCCGACAATGATATATTATGGAATGAAAGTCATATTTCCGAACATATTCCTGTTTGCCACATGCGGCATATGTGCGCTTATAGCTGTGATGACTGGAAGTTCATGGACTACTATAGCCACTGTCGGAGTCGCCTTGGTGGGTATAGGGACGGCGCAAGGCTATGATCCGGGCTGGACGGCAGGCGCCATAATATCCGGAGCCTACTTCGGCGACAAGGTCTCTCCGCTGTCAGATACGACTGTGCTTGCCTCTTCTTCTGCCGGAACTCCTTTGTTTGCCCATATACGGTATATGATGATAACGACGGTCCCGTCCTTTGTGATAGCCATGATTGTGTTCCTTGTCGTCAGCATTCTGCATGACGGTGCTGCTGGCGGACGGGCAGGTGAGTTTGCGGACGGGCTTGACAGTACGTTCAACCTGTCTCCGTGGCTTATGCTTGTGCCCGTGCTGACCGGTGCTCTTATCGTGCGCAAGGTGCCTGCAATCCTGACCCTTTTCATAGCAGCGCTTGTGGCGGGGCTTGCCGCTGTTCTGTTCCAGCCGCATATTGTAGGGGCAATTGCTTCCGGGTATGCTCCGCAGGCTTTCAGCAAGCTTACTTTTATGGAAGGCTTCAAGGGGGTGTTCATATCTTACTATGGCGCTACTGCTATTGACACAGGCAACTCCGCTCTCAATGACCTTATAGCCACGAGAGGGATGACAGGAATGATGAATACTATTTTCCTGATAATTTCCGCAGTCACTTTCGGCGGTTCGCTTGTGGGCAGCGGAATGCTTCAGAGCCTTACCGAGATGCTTACTTCTTATATTAGGAGAAGATTCAGCATCGTGTCGGCCACTGTGGGGACTGGGGTTTTCGCGAACATGGTAACAGGTGACCAGTACCTCTCGATAATCTTGACGAGCAGCCTGTATAAGAAGCTTTATGAGGACAGGGGATATGAAAGCCGTCTGCTGAGCCGTTCCGTGGAGGATTCGGCTACTGTGGTTTCTGTGCTGATTCCATGGAACTCATGCGGAATGACCCAGGCAACGGTGCTTAAGGTTGCCACGATTGAGTATCTCCCTTATTGTCTCTTCAATTTGATATCACCGTTGATGTCCATGTTTGTTGCGGCTGTAGGATATAACATAAGGCACCGGCAGAAATAATTTCTGTTTTTCCTTTCTGGTGGTATTGATTTTGCAACAGGAATGGCCGGCTTTGGAATTGTTCACATTGCCGGAAGTGACATTGATAATGACTCATCTTATAAATACGATTGTGATGAAAAAATTGAAAGGAACAAAGACTGAAGCGAATCTTCAGGCTGCTTATGCGGGAGAATCAATGGCCCGCAACAAATACACTTACTATGCCTCAAAGGCGAAGAAGGACGGATATGTGCAGATTTCAAAATTGTTTGAGGATACTGCGAACAACGAGAAGGAGCACGCCAAGATATGGTTCAAGCTTTTGCATGGAGGTGAGATTGCCCATACTGAGGAGAATCTTCTTGATGCGGCCCAGGGCGAGAATTACGAGTGGACTGACATGTATGCCGGTTTTGCCAAAGATGCCCGTGAAGAAGGGTTTGACGATATCGCCCTCCTGTTTGAGCAGGTAGCTGAGATTGAAAAGATGCATGAGGAGAGATACCGCAAGCTTCTCAAGAATGTAAAGGAAGGTCTTGTTTTCTCTCGTGACAATGAAATGATGTGGGAGTGCTCAAACTGCGGCCATATCGTCATAGGAAAGAAGGCTCCTGAGGTTTGCCCTGTATGCAAGCACGAGAAGAGCTACTTCATGATTCATCCGACCAACTTCTGAATCTTGCAAAGAATCGCCGATTAAATAAGAATGTCCTGGAAGCTCCGGCCTCCAGGACTTTCTTATTCATATTCAATCTTGTGGCTGCTATTTCTGCTTGAACAGCAGTGCGATGCCTATGTTCATTATGATGTAAGCCACGAAAGAGAGCAGTACAATGAAGGACCAGTTGAGCCCGAGCAGCACTGTCATGATAGTGGAAACAAAGACAACTCCGAGGAAGGAAACCCTCTGCCTGTGAATCGGCGTGCCCGGCTTCGCTTTTTTCTTGAATTTCATTGAGAACATCGGAATCTCGCTGACAAGAAGCAGTGAGAGCACTACGGATGCTGCCGGAATGAAGAATTTGCTGCTTGCCCAGCCGTGCAGCACACTTGAAGTGTCATTCGTGACATAATATGCAAAGGAACCGCATATCATTGCGCATGCAGGTGTGGCGAGCCCTATGAAATTGTCGCTCTGACGTTCGTCAATATTGAATTTGGCAAGCCTGAGCGCCGAGAACACCCCGATGAGCAGGGGAGTGAAGGCCAGCAGCGAATTTCCCGATACGGCGGTCATCAGCTTATATGTCATCAATGACGGGAGAACGCCGAAACTGACCATGTCCGCCAATGAGTCCAGTTCTTTTCCCAGTTCGGAATGTGCCTTGAGAAGCCTTGCAGTAAGCCCGTCGCAGAAGTCACATAGTGCAGCAGCCATCATGAATATGAAGGCTGTGCGGAAGTCTCCTCCGAAAGTGCAGATCACACCCATCAGTCCGCAGAGCAGATTCATGGATGTGACTGCATTCGGTATGTTTTTGACAATGTTCATGTCAAACAGTCTTAAAGGATGCCGGCAATTATTTTATGCCGAGCTTTTTCTTGATGTCCTTAGGAAGCGCGTCCTTGTGGACCACGAAGTTAAGTGTCTTGTACCTTACGAACGCGTCTGAAGCATACCAGATTCCCTTGTATTTGCCGGCTTCTCCCCAAGAGTTTTTCACCATGAAGTATTTGGTCCCGTTCTGGTCCTGTGCAAGTCCGAAGATGTGCATTCCGTGGTCGTCAGTCGTGGTTTTCCTGTCATATCCGTCCTGACGCATCTCCTGGGTGATTGTCATTTCCTCCGGAATTTCAGACTTGACCTCTTCTTTTGCTTCTTCTTTTGCCTTGCCTACCCAGCGCTCCTGGTCAGAGCCTGCTGATGCCGCTGCCTTTTCCACAGGCATCACTGCAAGTCCGTCACGTGTAAAGCCTTTCTCGCTCACGTCAGACCCCCATGCTATGGTGTATCCCTTGTCAATGGCGTTGTACATCACCTCCATCATTTCATCCATAGGGAGGTTGTATGCCGAGTCCCATCTCCAGTTGTCGCAGACTTCGATTATGAAAGGCTCATAGAAAGGATGATGGGTGAATGAGGTTATGTTTACGTAATCATCCATCTTGAATCCGAGGTGGTCCCTGTATGACTCAGGGGTATATGTCTTCCCGTCAACTGTGAATGTCTCCGGATACTCTCCGAAATATGCGGCAATGATGCCGTCAAGCCCGTTGACCCATGCGGTGGTGAGCTTCCTGTTCGGATTCTTGGCAACGGCATCGACATAACCCTTGAGTACTGCATCGAGTTCGGAATGCTCAGGCTTGTCTGTACCGTAGTTGAATCCTGGCATCGCGTCCTGCGGAACTATGCCGTAGTCGTTGAGCACATGCAGCACATCACCGAATGAACTTCCTGCTGCAAAATTCAGGTGTCCGTCAAGCCTTACATATTTCACGGCCCTGTCATGGTATGACTTTCCTACCACGAACATCTCCGAGAGGTCAAGGCTGTCTCCTTTGGCCCTCATAATCTCCGATTCTACAAATGAAAGTGCCGAAAAGCACCAGCATGTACCGGAGCGGTACTGGTTCTTGATTGAGGTTATCGGATTCTCCTTTATTACCGTAAATTCATATTCAGGTGCTTTGGGAGCCTCCTGTGCCGAAGCCGCTGACAATGCGATGGCAAGCAGGGCCGCAGATGCTGTAAATTTGAGATTCATGATATATAAATTTTAATTTGTTTTCATGCAAACTCTGCAAATATACATTAAAATAATGAGAAAAGGGTAAAAAATGAACACCGGCTCAAGCGAAAAGTCGGTTGGGAAATTGCCTGTCTGTTTTCAAAATCATGTTGCCGGTGCTTGCCGCAGTCTTCAAATCTTGGATAATGCTCTCGGGTTATGTTGGAGTTTATCATTGCAACCCTAATAATGAAAAACTTCGCGTGAGCACTCTCAGGAGGCTGTGGAAAAACATTGAGCCAAAATGCATTTGTCAAAAAACGGTTTAAAAAACGCGCCGGATTTTTACGGAATGCTCCCGAAAAGCAATTCTGTTTAAGAATCGCCCGATATTTTAACCGTTTTCCCATTTCAGCTTGCCATCCGTGACATGAAACAATTTCACAAAATGCCATGCAATACGTGGTGGCATTGGTTTATGTGTTTCAGGTTGGACAAAACTTAACCGAATTATTCTTATGGGCTATCGTGCTGTTTCGTGAAGTTGTTGGTTATCTGGGTTTTGGTTTGTATTTCTGTAGCCTTGTCATAAAGAATGCAGTCCATATTTTACACATTCTGCAAAAATATATTTATAAGCAAATACAATAATATTATATGGATATGATTAGCAGTTACAAAGAATTGCCAATTGGCAAGTACAGGAAAATCATGGATTTGTGCAGGGATGAATCGCTCTCACATTTTAATATGCAGATGGCTGTTTTTTCTGTATTGTCCGACATGTCGGAAGACGTGTTGCTTGACATGCCGATTACGGAGTTCCAGAAAATAGCCTTAGCAGCGACTTTTCTTGAAAAAGATATTCCGGAACAGGATGGGCATAAGGTTGCGGCTGTATATCGCATCGGCATTTGGGAATTGATTCCTGATTTGGATGTGAGCAAATTGACAACAGCGCAATATGTGGATTTTCAGATGTTCTGTAAAGAAGACGGAAACATAGCCCAGCTTCTGTCATGTTTCCTTATTCCCAAGGGATGCAAATATGGCCGCGGATATGACATTGCTCAAGTTCATGAAGCACTTGAAGCAGAATTGTCCATATATGACGCTTCTGTCCTGACCGCTTTTTTTTTGAAGAAATGTCAGCGTTCAATCAACGGTATCCTAACCTCTTCAATACGGGACACGAGGACTCTTCCGAAAGCGGTGAGGAAGGAGGTGAAGGCGAAAGTGATGGAGATGAAAGTGCTTTTGTCCGGCGCTGGGGCTGGATTGCAAATGTCGATGCTGTTTCCGAATTGGTACGCTGTCCGTGGAATGATGTGTGGGAGATGAATGTAATGGAATTCTTCAATTTGTTGAGCTACCGAAAAGACAAAATAGAGCATGACAGAAATGAACTGGAAAAATGGAGACGTATGCACTGAGCATTCCGGTTCTGCTTGTGGAGCATGATACCGCTCTGCAAGCTACGGTAATTTACAGAAACCGTCCAATTCATATTTAATAGAAAAACCAATTACATTATGGCAGAATATAGATTTCAATTTCCTATCTGGCGTGACCAGAAGCTTTCAATAAATGTAAGCTCAGCCAGGTTCACTGTTTTTTCCGAGACTAGTTTTGATGAGGTCGTAGGCACCATTTATGCCTATGCCAAACCAGGTAAGGATCATGTTGAACTCGTGCTTAACAGCATGCTTGCGGATTGTCTCAAAACCGAGTTTCCGGATGTGTCCAAGCTTGATGTGTCCCAGCATGCGATTCAGTTGCCTGACTATTACCGTTCTTTTATCATTCTTGCAGGGCATGACCAGTATATACTGAGGACTACAAATGACTATTCTTACGATGATAAAATGTTAGTGGGGGCTGTACCATGGACTTTGATACGCCATGAGCTGGACATAAGGATGCCCTTGGTGATACATTGCGTGGCCGACTATGCCAGTGAGTCCAATCTGGAAGTCCGTGCCTTGTTCGGCAATGGGGCTGCCTCACCTTCCAGACAAGTTCAAATGCCTGTCAATGAGATATCCGGAACAGTGTCTTTCGTCCTTTATGGAAAGGCTGACGAAATATTCGGAGCTAAGGATAATGTTCATGTCTCTGAGATTCAGATACTTTCCGCAGTAGGCAATTCCGTGGATTATCCTCACATCAAAGTCTTGAATACCGGTTTGAGATATGCGTTGTATTATGTGGACGCATATGGCTATTGGAGATGGCTGACTGTTGCCGGAAGAGTGAAGCGGTCGGAATCATATCAGAGGCAGACCTTTAAAAGTTCCAATGACAATTCTGGACCATCTGGCCGTGAGGCAATAAATTACTTGAACAGCATTACCAAGACATACGAATTTTCGACAGGATGGCTGAGTGACGGACAGGCTGCATTGATGCATCATCTTCTTGGCAGCGTGAATGTTATGCTCTACGATATGGAAGACGAGTCATTCACTCCTGTCGTCATTATGGATTCATCATGTGAATACAAAACATACAAAGGAGAGGGATGTGGCCCGGTGACATATACTGTCACAGCTCAGGTAGCTAAGGATTTTGTGAGAAAATAACATGCTGATAATACTGCGGAAGTTCGACATATTGGCGGCAGTTTTTATTTAATGGACGTTTTATGAAAAAAATAGAAATTATTGAACTTCTTGCAAAAGAAAAACGCGTAGAAAAACATGTCTGCAACATCACACATTGTTCTCTCAATGAAGAGCTCCGTGATTTATGCCAACTGGTGTATTACATCCTGTTGGATTATGAAGAAGGGCCAATCGTCGGAATGTGGGAAAAAGGCCAGCTTGATTTCTTTATGACGAGAGTCATAATGAATCAGTACCGTTCGACAAGTTCTCCCTTTTACATTACTTTCAGGAAAATCAGGCTGAAGTGCGTGAGTCTCGGTGAGTATAAGGAGGAGCCGCGGCAATGAACGAACCTATTAAGCAGCTCATGTGCAGCTACCGCGACATGCTTGAGGATTGTAAGTTTGAGCCGGATATAATGTGCGAAGAAGCACAGCTTGTCAGAAAACTCAAATATATAATCAACAAAAGGCTGTCGGTCGAAGACAAGACATTGATTCTTCTGTATGCCGACTATGATTCATTGCGCAAATTGGCCGGACTGCTTGGAGTAAGTCATGTGACGGTGAAAAACAGGATTGCCGGTATCCGTAGAGACATATTGTCGGAACTGGACAAGCTTGAAGGTAAAGATTTATGAATGGAATCCGGAGGTGTCATGCCTCCGGATTCCGGTTTTTACAGTCTGATGAAAATGGATATTTCATAGAAAACCGACATTAATGGGTATTAAAAATAT
>DBLW01000088.1 GCA_002298075.1 Bacteroidales bacterium UBA714
TCAAGATGGTCATGCAGAAGCAGGACAGGGACTCCGAGCGAACGCAGTTTTGCGACATGCTGAGGCTCGGCAGCAGAGACGGAGTAGGCTGTCACAAGGTCTGGCTTAAGAAAGAGAATCCTCTCATAATCAAGTGAATTGTCATAGCCAATGTCATAAACAGGACATGCTCCATTCTGAAACTGAGAGTTTTCTGTCATGGCATAACGCTCTCGGACGGACGGATTTGAAAGATATCTCATACCGGAGACTGCGCAAATGACAGAATCCGCACCGATTTCAGCCAGACAGGCAACATGAGTGGAAGACAGGCATACAATCCTTTCTATTGGTTTGTGCAGACGCACCGTGTCGCGCCTTCCCCCATACGGAGAGACTGTAATGATACAATATCCGCGCACGTCCCCTTCAGCTTTAGCTTCTGCAATTTCAAAATATTCCGCATACCGGGACAAGCCATTGGCTTCAGAGACATTACCGCGACCGGATTCAGTCCCGCAACTGCATGAGGCAATGATAGCCAGGGCATGAAGCGCGACAAGAATATATGATATTGATTTCATTTTTATTCATCTTTACTTAAGTGAACCTTATCTCCATAACATGCAATTGGTTTTGCAAAAATAGTGAATAATACAACAAATTATACTTTTCCGTGCCATTCAGCTTATGGCTCCGTCAAACTGATGGGCGGAAGCCTGCCTATACCGGAACGCGTGGAGCATAAGTAATTGACAATCTGCAATTCAAAAACACAGGACAATCAATCATTTATACTCCACGAATTCAGGATACATATTTCAGCATTGACATCCACATAAGCATTCAGGCCTTAAAGGCCCCCAAGAAGCATGCAGAAGCACAATAAAGAACAAGCCTGGATCCGAGCCGGAATACAGCAAAGGCACAGTATCCAAAACCTGTAAGAATTATCGTTTTAACGGAACAATACGGCTGGCTGATGCAACAATGGATGACGCTGCCGGCTTGAACTCCGACACCGGAGATACTCCGTCACGGCTGAGACAGACAAGCTGGCGTGCCATCGGACCGAAAGCAAAATCGTCATCCACACCGAAACCTATCATCGTATATGGCCTGTCATAATCAAGGTAGAAAATGTTGGAATACTGCCAATAGCCGACATCGAGCAGTTCCTCCATAAACTCATCGTCCGGCCAACGTCCTGTATCCGTATAGTCTCCCTCATAAAACCCGTAATATATTTCTGCACACGGAGCGCCATCTGTAACAAGACGCACCGGCAGCACGGCCTTGCCATCAGCATCAAGATACTTGGAGTCAATCGCGGCCAATTCCGTACCATCAAAATATTTGTCATATTCCATACGGAAAATTATATCCGCAGCTGCGGCATCATCCGTCGTGAAATCAATGCGGCAAAGCTCAGTCGTCGCCACACCACCAACATAGCCGAAAGCAAAAATAGAATAACGCGTATGAGGGGTCAGACCATAGAAAGTGAAAGACGCATCACCTCCGTCAGCCCCCTTAGCCTGCCACTGGTAACCGGCCACCAGGCGGTCCAGAATCTCCCTGTCAGTCATTCCGTCCCATGATGCTGAATAGTCAATGCCTACAACATAATGTTCGGCAAGGCCCGTCTTGGCAAGGACGCTCACCTCCTGGTCAGTCAGATTCGTAAGAGACAGGACAATCGGCTTCTCCTGAGGCTTGTCGCTTTCTGTGCGGAATCTTTTTGACACGATGTCCGAGCATATAGACCCAAGAGGTGTGAGAGCGACGGCATAGCCCACATAATCGGTATCCGGCTCAAGCATCCCGTCAAAAGTATAGGACGACACACCTTTGTTCGCAAAACGAAGGACTGCCTGATCCTGAGGAACTCCAAGCATTTCATAGAATTGCACATATTGTTCAATCTCCTGTTTGGCGGCATCCAGCAGAAAAGCGTCACCGGAAACCGAGGCAGCCTCGACGGCATTGAACAAATACAACTGGTCAGGGTCATCAGGAGTCACTGTCATCGTCACAACAGTACCGGCGACCATGTAACTGATATCAAGAGCAACGTCTGACTGCTCCACCGCAACAGTCGTGAACTCAGCCTTGTATATGTCTGTAAGTCTATTTCCGTCCTCAGTCATCCCATATGCGTATGCATAATAAGATGTTTCAGGCTGAAGCCTGTATGCCGGCCCGGCAACCTCACCATGCTTCAACCTCGGGGCAAGGTACTCCTTCAATGATATTCCGGAAACTTCAGCACCGGACTTGAAGAAATCCAGCTCATCCTCAAAATATGATTCGTCCGACTCATATGAATCAAAATATGACTTTTCGGCGACCATTGTCATATATGTCATGGACAAATCCTCCGGCACTACACGATACACGACCCCGGCATCGAATATTTCCTCTATGCTTATTGCAAGCCCAGGACGATTCTCCGCCGCTTCCTGACGTACAATGAACTCTGCCTCCGCTCCGGCACAGGTAACAAGTACAATAGCCTCACGCTCCTCCTCCGCATCATTGGCATCGACATTGAAAGACAATTC
>DBLW01000033.1 GCA_002298075.1 Bacteroidales bacterium UBA714
TGAACAATGTTGTGCTGAACAGATGCAGGAAGCCGGCCAATGCGGACATTCTCGTACCTGGAGACACAATCTGTCTCATCGGAACGACATCAAGCAGAGTCCCGTTTGAAGAAGTGGACGACATGTACGTTACCGCTGAAGAGGTGGACGTTCTCCTGCAGGAAGGAGAGAAACTCGCGCCGAGCCTGGCCTCCACACGCATCCTGAGGGCATATGCCGGTGTACGCCCTCTTGTGGCGACTGATGACGACCCTTCCGGACGCAACATCAGCCGCGGCATCGTCCTGCTTGACCACCAGACACGTGACGGGATAAACGGCTTCATAAGCATCACGGGAGGCAAGCTGATGACATACAGGCTTATGGCGGAATGGGCCACAGACCTGGTGTGCAAGAAACTGGGAATCGGCAAGCCGTGCATAACTATGTCCACTCCCCTTCCCGGCTCGGAGAACGAAAACATCGAGGAGATATCAAGAAAGACATGGACCAAGCCGGGCAATGCCCACAAGGCCACTCTCGGCAGGCACGGGGCAAGGGCCTTGGATATAGGCCTTAATGACGAATATGACGCGTCACTTGTCTGTGAGTGCGAGGAAGTGTCTGTCGGAGAAGTGAAATATGCCGTCAATGAACTGGATGTGCACAATCTCGTAGACCTGCGCAGACGTACTAGAGTCGGAATGGGAACATGCCAGGGTGAACTTTGCGCCTGCAGGGCGGCCGGGCTTCTCGCGGATTCCCACGAATGCACTGAGCGCACGAAGAACGACCTCAAGAATTTTGTGAACGAGAGGTGGAAAGGAATGTATCCTGTATGCTGGAGCGACACACTGCGTGAAAGCGAATATTCACAATGGATATATTCGGGAGTATGCGGACTCGAAGAGCCGGAACCATGTAAAGATGATAACAGATAGCAGAACAGGCCATGAAATTCGATACAGTTATAATAGGAGGAGGGCTTTCCGGTCTCCTTTGCGGAATCAGACTACAGAAAGCGGGAAAGAAATGCGCCATAGTGTCAGCCGGACAGAGCGCAATCCATTTTTCTTCGGGTTCATTCGACCTGCTTGGCAGGCTGCCTGACGGGACAGCAGTAGAAAATCCGCTTGAGGCACTTTCAGGCTTGAATCCAGACCATCCGTACTCACTGCTCGGAAAAGAAAAAGTATGCAGATATGCGGAACAGGCCCCGCTCTTCCTTGAAAGCTGCGGTGTCCATGTCAGCGGCGAGGCGTCCAGGAACAGCTGGCGCATCACACCGACAGGAGAGAGAAAGCCGGCATGGCTCACCCTCTCAGACTTTACGCCACTGGAATCGAAAGAGCAGAGAATCGGAGAGAAGGCACTTATAGTAAACATACTCGGCTACCTGGACTTCAACACAAAATTCCTTGCAGATTCATTTGAAAGACAAGGGACAAAATGCCGCATAGTGTCGCTCAAGCTCGAAGAGATGGAGCGCCTGCGCAAGAATCCGAGCGAAATGAGGTCCACCAACATAGCCAGAGTCATGGACAGGGACGGAGTATGGGAAAAAGCCGCGGAGCAAATCAGGCAAATGCTGGAAGACGAGGATACGGTCGTGCTCCCGGCAGTATTCGGGCTGAAGGACGGCAGCGTCCCCCAGTCACTCGGCAAGTATATCGGAGTCAAAACAGTCTTCGTCGCTACCATGCCGCCGTCAGTCCCCGGCATCAGGACACAGATGAACCTGAGGGCCGAATTTGAAAAAGCCGGAGGACGCTTTTTCCTCGGTGACACAGTGACAGACGCGAAATTCACTGCAGACGGGAACGTGGAAAGCATAGGCACAGTCAATTTCGGAGACATACGCCTTTATGCGGACAATTTCGTCCTTGCCTCCGGAAGTTTCTTCAGCAAAGGACTGATTGCCACCCCTGAGCGTATATACGAGCCTGTATTCAATATTGACCTTGACTATGCGCAGGGACGTGACAATTGGTTTGACGGCAATTTCTGGAACAGGCAGAATTATATTTCATTCGGAGCCTCCGCCAAAGACGGCATCCATGCCAGCATAAACGGAGAGACAATACCCAACCTTTATGTCATAGGCTCAATCCTGAGCGGAAGCAACACCTTGTATGAAGGCTCCGGAGGAGGAATAGCGGTCATCACGGCAATGGCAGCCGCTGACGCTATCCTGGACGGCACGGAGCATGCGGAATATGCAAAATAGGAGAATACGGACATGAACATGCAGGAAAAAAACATAAGCGCGAACAATTTTGAACAGTGCATCAAATGTACTGTTTGCACGGTATATTGTCCGGTAGTTCCGGTAAACCCTCTCTACCCCGGACCGAAGCAGGCCGGACCTGACGGGGAACGCCTGAGGCTAAAAAAAGGGATATTCTTCGATGACACGCTGAAATACTGCCTGAACTGCAAGCGTTGCGAGGTGGCATGCCCATCAGGAGTGCGCATCGGTGACATCATCCAGGCCGCGAGAATCAAATACAACACCAAGCCGCCTAAGCTGCGCGACATGATGCTTGCCAGCACCGACCTAATGGGAAGTGTTGCCACCAAAGTTGCCCCTGCAGTCAACATGACGCTCGGACTGAAGCCTGTGAAGTCTGTTATGGACGGGCTGCTCGGCATAGACAAGCACAGGGATTTCCCGAAATACTCTTCACGGACTTTCGAAAAGTGGTACCGCAAGAATGTAAAGACCTTCCAGGACTCTTTCAACCATCATGTCAGCTTCTTCCACGGATGCTATGCCAACTACAATTATCCGCAGCTCGGCAAAGACCTCGTAAGCGTAATGAATGCTCTCGGATACGGAGTGCATCTTCTTGATAAGGAAAAATGCTGCGGTGTGGCCCTGATATCAAACGGAATGACAGACAAGGCAAGAAAGAATGCGGCCGCCAATCTTGAAAGCATACGCAAATCGGTGAATGAAAGGCAGATGCCGGTAATAGGAACATCATCCACATGCAGCTTTACTCTCAGGGACGAGTATCCGCACCTGCTCGGCATCGGCAATGATGATGTCAGGGATTACATAGAATTGGCTACGCGGTTCATCTACAGGCTTGCAGATGAGGGAAAGGTCAGATTCGTGTTCAAGAAAGACTACAAGGCCCGCATAGCCTACCACACTCCATGCCACATGGAGAAGCTCGGCTGGGGCATATTCTCGGCCGAACTGTTGAGGATGATTCCTGGAGTAGAGCTTACGGTACTCGACAGCAACTGCTGCGGAATAGCCGGAACATACGGTTTCAAAAAGGAGAACTATCAGGTGTCACAGGCCATCGGGAAACCACTTTTTGAACAGATTGCAAAGCTGAGGCCCGATTTCGTTGCATGCGACTGCGAGACATGCAAGTGGCAAATAGAAATGTCCACGGATTATGCAGTCAAAAATCCTATTTCGGTCTTGGCTGAGGCATTGGACCTTGTCGCCACTTCAGAAGCCAACAAATAGGCGCTCAGACAATATTGCAAACGATTGAGGGTGACCAAAAGTAAATTTTTGCTCACCCTCAATCGTTTATCTTTGAAAAACTGACCATTTCAATTGTACGGTGCCAGTTGCCCGGGCCGGCATCAGAGCCTTGCAGCAAGTCTCTTGCGGAGAGCCTCTGACATCGGCAGTTTGCAGTCCGCATCCGAGCGGTCAAGCCATTCAATGGCCAGGTCCGCATCACCGAGCATCAGACAGGCTATGGCGATATTGTATTCGGCACATGAGCGCTTGAGCATATCTTTGGACTCAAGAAGGGAAATCCACACGTCAACCGCACCTTTCCAGTCATAGTCGCTCGCCTTGGACAAAGCATCATACCACCTCGAGCTGTCAAAATATGTCAAGACATACTGCTCACGCTTCCATTGGGGGGCAAAGGTTTCAGCGACAGCCTCGCCTACGGCAAAGCCCTCTGCATCAAGCGCCACATAAGCCTTGCCAATCATGGCTGACGAATCGGATGCCCCGTCAGAATAGACATCAGGCCTTGCCGTGCTGCTTCCTGCGAAAGTGCGGACATTCCCGGATTTGTCCATGGCATCGAAACTGTACATCCTTATGGAGAAGGGTATGCTTCCGCTGCTGACAAAAGACGAGTCCTTTGAAACGGGAGAAGCCACACGCGTTGCTCCGGATATTGTCATCGTGCCGAGTGACACCGTGTCAAGGAGAAACACCACATCAGCCCCCGTGTCCATCAGAAGATTCACAAGCGAGTCGCGCGAAGAGTAATTGCCTCCTGCGGAGTGCATCATCCTATAAACTCCGACACTCCCCTCGCCTGAAGCATGCTCCTTTTCCACACCGGCTGCAAAGCCAGCGGCGACAGCTCCGTTGAACGCTGACGCCTTGACGTCACCGCCCTCAAGATACACAACGGAAACCTGTTTCCCGGACAGGTCGACACCGGACTTAGAAGGATAGCGCATCTCCATTTGCATAACATGCTTGGAAGGTCCGCAGGCAACTGTCATCAGACAGAGCGCGGAAAATGCCAGAAAAAGATTGTGCCTCATAAAAACAATTTCTATAATTAAATTTCCACCGGCTCTGCGATAAGATCGTACTCATCGGCCCCGGTTATGCGCACACGGATGAATTCACCTATCAGAGAATAAGGGTCAATGTCACCCATGAGCGAAGAGTCATGTCTTACAAGAATCTCGCCATCGACCTCCGGGCTCTCAAACTCGCTCCTGCAGACATATACTCCGTCAGAATACGCATCTACAATGACCTTTTCCTCAGTGCCCACACGCGAGGTATTGAAATCAAGGGATATTTCTCCCTGAAGGGTCATAAGCTCATCCAGACGTTCCCTCTTGACCTTGGCGGCAACATTGTCCTTGAAATTCAAGGCTCCGAAAGTCCCTTCCTCCTCGGAATACATGAACGCCCCGAGCCTCTCGAAACGCGCCTCACGGGCAAAGTCCAGAAGTTGCGCGAACTCCCTCTTGCCCTCACCCGGATGTCCAACTATCATAGTGGTACGGAGAACCACACCTGGCACTTTCTCCCTCATCTTTCGTATAAGCTCCCTTGTCCATGCCCCGTCCACATTCCTGTGCATATTGTCAAGCACCTTGTCAGCGATATGCTGGAGCGGAATGTCCATGTAGCGGCACACCTTAGGATTATTCGCCATCTGGTCGAGGACATCTTCCGGGAATGAAGCCGGATAAGAATAGTGTATGCGGAGCCACTCTATTCCCTCCACCTGTGAAAGTTTCTCCAGAAGTTCGGCAAGAGCCCTGCGGCGATAAAGGTCAAGACCGTAATATGTAGTATCCTGGGCTATTATTATCAGTTCCCTGACTCCCTTGGCGGCAAGCAGACGCGCCTCTTCCACCAGTTCCTCCATCGGGACGGACTTGTGCGCCCCGCGTATGAAAGGAATCGCGCAATATGAGCATCTGCGGTCACAGCCCTCTGAAATTTTCAGATAAGCATAATGAGACGGTGTCGTAAGATGCCTCCTCACCGGTTTCCATGATTCTGGGGCACCTCCGAGAGCATGTATCAAAGGTTCGAAATCCCTGGCTCCGAACCATGCATCCACCTCAGGTATCAGCCCGGGAAGCTCATCTGCATAACGCTGGGACAGGCAGCCGAAAACAATGACGCTGCCGGCCTCTCCCCTTTTCTTTTTTTCGACAGCCTCAAGGACAGCCTGCACAGACTCCTCCTTGGCATCACCGATAAACCCGCAGGTATTGAGCAGAAGCATATCAACAGGAATATCCTCCCCGTCCGGAACAATCTCATAAAGATGTTCCACTGCGGAAAGGATATGTTCCGTGTCAACCCTGTTCTTAGAGCATCCCAGAGTGACAGCCTGCAATCTTTTCTTTTCAGGAAGCGCCGTCATGCCTGCTCCTGGTCCTCAGTCTGAGCGGTCTCCGTCTCTTCGAAATCAAGCGAAGCGTATTTCTTGAGGCAATTGTACCACTCTACCACTTTCTTCATATGCGACACATAGAACCTGTCGCGGTCGTATGTCGGAAGGGCCTTTCCGAAAAATGCCTTCAGCTCTTCCGGAGAAGATTTTGCTGACGGTGCATCGTCCTCACCGAGCACTTCCTTCATGTTCAGGAACACCTGCTGGAGCTTAACTTCCTCCTCATCTGTATAAATCGAGATGTCAGCAAGGGAAGTAATCTTGCTGCTCATGCCGAATGAGCTTCTCTTCTTGTCTGCAAGGGATTCGACGATGGCGCCGCTCCTTGCCTGTGAAATATAAAGGAACAATCCGCTCTGGCCCGAGATGGCCAGAATTTTTGTAAGATCTGTTTTCATATCTGACATAAAGTCTTAATTGTTTAAAATATTGTCATAAACATTTTCCCCTGACACCGCCGCGAAGGCGTCATCAACTCTCTCCTGCAATTCCTGCACTGTCCCGTCATTTACAACTACCGCATCAATGCGTCCGCCGGCCGGCTTCCCGCAAAGGCTGTTCACAAACTTCTGGCTTTCCATCCTGGCCAGGATTCTTTCCCTTGAAGAACCGTCACGCATGCAGGCCCTTTCCAGCCGCATGTCCATCGGAGCATCTACAAACATTACCTTGTCACCGAAACCGTCAAACTGAGGTTTCTCCAGAATTGTAGCCGACTCGAATACTACCGTCCCTTCCATTTCGGAAGAAAATGCGCGGAAATCATCAAGCACGGCAGGAAAGACAAGAGCCTCGACTTTCTCCATTGCAGCAGAATCAGAAAAAATCCTCTCAGCAAGCATCTGAGGCACAAACTGTCCGTTTCCATCTCTCAGGACACATCCAAGTGCGGTCTCAATGTCAGCAAGCAGAGCAGGTTTCTCCCTATACAATGCCTTCACACGTGAATCCGCATCATAGACAGGAAGATTCCACCTCTCATGCAACATCCTGCATACCAGGGATTTTCCGCTGCCTATGCCTCCTGTCACAACCAGCACCGTCATCACATGTCCTCGATTACGCAACCTACTGCCGCCGGCTCCACATTGCTGCTTATCACTCCTTTCGGAAGCTGCAATGCCCTTACGGCGCACTTGCCGCTCAACGAACCTGCGAACTCAGAATAATCGGCCTGGAAACGCACATTCTCATACGGGTCATCCATAAGCGGAAAGACACATCTCAAGGTCACCTCCACCGATGACGGGAAAACCAGCATTTCCTTTCCGGAAGGCACATTGACAGTCTCAACCGGCACAGTCTGCCTTATTTCCACATACCTGGTCACATCCATAGAATAATGAACGTCGTCGGCAGACAGCCTGATGCCCTTGATTTTCTTGAGGCGGACAACCCCGTGCACATCCTCAGACACGTCCGAATGCTTGACCGGCTCCGTATATACGCATGTGACATTTTCAAGCTGGAAAGGCTCCCCATAGACAGTCACCGAATCCGGCGTCACGTCAAAGCTGCCGCTGCTCATATACTGGCTGCTGTAATGTACGGAGTAAACCGGCATCACAGGCACACGCTTGTGCTCAACCTCAGGAAAACGGAAAAATACCGTATCGGACAAGAAATACTCCACGGTAACTCCGTCACCATACAAGAGATGCGCATATTCATTGAGGTCATCAGAAGTGACACAATAGACATCGCCGTCATAATGCTTCATGACGGACGGTGAGAAAGTCACATCAGCAGTCCTGCCTCCGGACAGGGAGGAAGAAAGTATGGTATATCCCTTTGCCCTGCAGCGGGCAGTGATCTCCGACTTGCCGGCAGAAACGTCAGAATGGCCGTTCACGTTGCAGTGCGCGACCACATTTACGCTCAGATAGCTGTTGTATTTGAGGGAAAGGTTGTGTATGAGCCACATGCTGAAAGCCAGCAGGAGAGAAAGCAGCAATACCGCCCAGTCCCTCCCGCTCAAATTCATGGATTCAAGCAGCCTATGCAGCAGTCCCTTCATCCCTGAAGTACGAGAATAAGCCTACTGCTGAGCTGTCTCCGAGAAATCCTTGACAAGGGCCTGCTTGCTCACGCGGATTTTGACATTGTTGTCAACCTCGATAAGCACAGTCTTGTCCTTGATGTCACATACGGTACCATATATGCCGCCGACAGTGACTACCTTGTCTCCCTTCTTGAGGCTGTCACGGAAATTCTGGAGTTCCTTCTGCTGCTTCCTCTGCGGGCGGATCATGAAGAACCACATCACGACAAAAATAAGGGCAAGCATTACCCACATTGTCCACTGGCTGCCCTGTGCAGGAGCTGCAGTCTGTAAAAGTGTAACTATATTCATTTCTTGTAAAAATTAGTTTGTCATCATTATGCCGCAGGGGCATGCCGCGGCTTATCCAAGGCCTAAAGCAGGCCTTTGCCCTCCTTGCGGATTGAGCCTTCGCTCACCATGCGCTGAATCAGCCTGTCAAGAAGACCGTTCACGAAAGAGCGGCTCTTCGGAGTTCCGTAGAACTTGGACAGCTCGACGTATTCATTGATTGTCACCTTGACCGGAATCGTCGGGAAGCCTTCCGCCTCTGCAAGTCCCATCGCAATAAGCACGACATCAGTAGAAAAGAGCCTGTCCTTTTCCCAGCCTGAGACTGACTCTGCCACCATACTGGAATATTTCTCGTATCCTGTAAACGAAAGGCGCAGAAGCTTTCTTACGAAAAGTTTGTCGCTCTCCACCCCGGCACCGGACATGATGTCGCTCTGATAAAGAGGATAAAGTGACCAGTGCTCCCCTTTCGAAAGGCTCTTGAATGTCTTGCAGCACCACGTGAGAGAATAGGCAAGGTCATCATTCCAATAGAGGGAGATGTCTTCGAGCGCTTTTTCAAGTTCCTCGTTGTCAACAAACTCTTCCTCAAATATCCTTGTGAACAATTTGCAGTCCTGGGCAAGCGAACGTCCTTCGGCAGCCATATATTCGGCATAATATTCCTTTGACGCGACAGAAGTCATTATCTTCTTGAGAACCACATCATACTGGCTCCATGAGAATTTCTTCTTCTCAAGCATTTTCTGGAAATCACGGTCACTGTCCAGAAGCACGGCCAAAGAGTTCTCGGCGAATTTCATATTGGGGTTGCGCTCCTCCTCGGTCGGATTGAATTTAGATTTGGCTGCCTCAATCCTCTCCTTAGCTATCTGCGTGAGGGGCGACACGATTCCGAGCATATAGATGTAAAGGTCTCTTGTTGCCTCGCAAGAAAGGTCGAGCTGTGACTCGGCCTGGGTCAGTGACATGTTTCCTGACATGACTCCCGAATAGAGGACTTTGAAGGCCTTGATTCTTAGAATTCTTCTGTTAAGCATGTTTTCAGTCAAAATTTTATGCAAAGATAAGCGCATTTTCAGAAAAATCCCTAACTTTGTAAAGATTTACTAAAAATTATAAGCTATGTATAGTGAGGATTACGACGGAGCAAATGCTCCTGAGCGTTCAGGCGAGGATGTATATTCAAAACCTGTAAGGGCCGGAAAGCGCACATATTTCTTTGACGTCAAGGCCACAAAGGGGAACGATTTCTACCTGACGATCACTGAAAGCAAGCGCAAGGTTGATTCATACGGCCATTTCGCATATGACAAGCACAAGATTTTCCTTTATAAGGAAGATTTCGAGAAATTCGCGGAAGGTCTCGAGGAAGTGATAAAGTACATCAAGGACAATTGCCTCAAGGATGAACCCCAGGAGGGCGACAAATTCACGGACGTGGATTTCGAGGAGCTTTAGGTTGTAAAAGCATAGATATAGTGAATGGGCTGTGTCATAATTCAAATCAGACACAGCCTATTTTATGTATGTAAGGATCAGCAAGATGCAAGTGAACCCCTATACCACCGCTACCTGCCTGCTTGGACGACATGAAAGTTCGCCGCGAAACCATTGCCCAACGGCGCAATCACCAAAAGAACCGCATCACGTTTGCCTGATTTGTTCTCAAGAGCACTGAATCTGACATCTTGCACATATCCGGTAACAGCATGATCCGGAGACTTGTATTTCACAGGGATTCCTATTGAAGCTGCCGTAAGCCAACCGCCAAGTCCCTCAGATGGAATCTGCAGCTCATCACCTGGATGAACAATCCTAAGCTCAACCTCCCCGCCGGAAGCCGGGAAACCAATTTCATAATCCTGCGCATCAATCAAAGACTCATTTTCCAGCACATAGATATCGCTATAAGAAAATCCTCCGTCCGGAATGACTTCAGGCAAAGTGCCATTGTCTTTACATCCGCATACGAGCAATGACGCAAAAGCGGACAAAACCATCAGTTTTTTCATATTCTAATCATTTTGAAATAATCAAATCCTGCCTGTTTGAAGAAAAATGATACTTTTGATCTTGCACATTCATCAGGCCGTCCAAGTAAAAAGCATCGTCTTCACCTCCCCACCCCCAATTCATATGATAATAGTGAAACAATTGCCCAAATAGCATTTCGCTGGCAAACTCATCCAATGATTGCGGTTTACCCATATTAAATGTCAACAAATACAATTTATATTCAACGCGAGGCTGTATAGTAAGTTTGCCGTCACAGACCCAAGCATGCCCTTCTTGTTTCTTGGCATCTTCCCCTCTCATATACACAGGCAACTGCATAGCAATTGACTTATCAACCTCAGAAACGCTGTGTACAATACGCCTGCAATTATATGCATAGCTATTAAAAACACGAGCGGCGTCAGTAATACTCGCATATCCGTTTTCAACCCCTAATTCATCATGAAGTTCTTTCAAAAATGCCGATAAAGTGTCATTGGAAGTTCCATCCGGCATAAGTGTCCAATTATACTTTGCTGGCCATCTATGGTACTTCATGATTTGCCCTGTAGCAATCGTAACGCACCCTAAAGGCTCATACCACAAATCCAAGTGCGAATTAAAAGGATACGTTTGGTTCCAGCTCGTCGTCATGAATGGCCCGGTCTTATCTCGATATTCAAAAATTTTTTCTGTAATAATGGCACAGTCTATATATGGATATCCTTTGACTTCTCCCATATCATCACGTGCCATATTGCAAAACAATTCATATATATCATCTGGCATCTCATCGGGCTGTCGTCTCAAATAATATATTTTTCGTCCTTCTCTCTGCCAATCAGCAAGATATGTTTCCAGGAGATCATAATAGTCATCATTCACTATACTTTTTGTTTCCGGGTTCTTTACGAACTCAGGCATTTCATAAGGCCTCCAACAAGATTTATAAACAGCAGGCTCCAAACGACTATACTCAACAGACTCCACAAGTTCATTTATAATAACATCACGTCCCGTACCAGAGTCCGGCACATATTTTCCATGCTCTGCAACAGCTAATATTGGACAGGTGCTCTTTGACGCTGAAACCAACACGTAGCCATCCTCATAATTTACAGCATAAATTGCAGGGAGATCATTGCAATCAACAATCGTGATGACATCAGTAACCGCCTCTAAATCCACAGACTTAGTACGGCTTGATTTCATATATAAAGTTGCTACAACTTTTGCATCATTTTCTGTCAAATTATCTGCTGATGGAGAAATTCCAAGTATGGTACTAACATCCAATGTTGTATCGTCAGACACGATAAGTCCTGCAAGAGACTCCTTACTGCAAGATAATGGGATAATCATCAAAAGCAACAAACATAATTGTTTTGCTTTAATAATGAATTTTTCCATACATAAGTTTTTTTAAAGTTTAACATTTGCAATATAGAAAACTAAAAATGTAAAAACAAGCATTTATAGTTTAAAATTCAGAGAGTTATACAAAACTAAAAATCGTATGGACTGCTGAACGAGAAATCAAGAAAAATTGCTAACTTTACCGGGATAATCATGAAAAGAACATGAAAAATTACGGGTTCATTCGTGCGGCAGCCGCGGTACCGGCAGTAAAAGTCGCTGACACAAAACACAATACAGCAGAAATATGCCGCCTTGCACAAGAGGCATTCGACAACGGGGCATCCATCGTGGCATTCCCGGAACTTTCTGTAACAGGCTATACATGTGCAGACCTTTTCGGACAGGACATCCTTCTCAAAAAAGCGGAGGAAGGCGTCATGGAAATAATGGAATTCAGCCGCGGAAAATCCACTGCGATAATAGTAGGCGCTCCCGTGCCATTCAGGGGCAGGCTGTACAACTGCGCCATAGTGCTCCGTAACGGCAACATAAAGGGCATAGTGCCGAAGATCTATCTGCCTACATACAACGAATTTTATGAAGCACGCTGGTTCTCGTCTGGAAGCGACTTCCTCAGCAGCGAGGTGCGCAATGACGGACGCTTCCTCAGCAACGGCAAAGACTGCGTAAGGGAAGGCTTCACCGCACAGATACGCTACTGCGGCCAGAAATGCAACATTTCGCCAAACCTGCTCTTCGAAATCGGCAAGACCACTTTTGCCGTTGAAATATGCGAAGACCTCTGGGCACCGATTCCGCCGTCCTCATATCATGCCCTTGCCGGAGCCGGGATAATAGTCAACCTCTCCGCAAGCAATGAAGTGCTGATGAAAGACCAATACCGCCGCGGACTACTCTGCCAGCATTCGGCAAAGACACTTTCTGCATATATCTACAGTTCGGCAGGCTTCGGAGAATCGTCTCAGGACCTTGTATATGCGGGAGCAGCATCAATTTGGGAAAACGGATCGCTGCTTGCGTCAAACGAACGCTTCCTCACAGGCTCCTCCATGATAACCGCTGACATTGATGCTGAAAAGCTCGACATGCTCAGAAGAAAGTCAAGCAGCTTCACAGCAACTGCACCGGACGGCACCCGCACATCGTCATACGACAGGATGTACAGCAGAATCCCGCTGGGAGAGGCAGCTGGTACGGATTTCGAGAAAAAGCTCCACAGACACATAGAACCTCATCCGTTCGTGCCGACAGAAGAAATAGACTACAGATGCAGGGAAATATTGTCAATGCAGGTGAGCGGACTTGCGACAAGACTTGCACACATCGGATGCCGCACTGCCGTGATAGGCATATCCGGTGGCCTGGACAGCACTCTCGCCCTGCTTGTGACCGTACTTGCGGCAGATAAGCTCGGATGGTCACGCGACAGGGTAGTCGGAGTCACGATGCCGGGATACGGAACAACATCACGCACCAGGAACAATGCCTCCGAACTTATGGATGCGCTTGGGGTAACCTCAAGGGAAATCTCAATAACGGCAGCCTGTGACCAGCATTTCAGTGACATCGGACACGACCCCGCTGTCCATGACGTGACATACGAAAATTCCCAGGCACGCGAAAGGACACAGCTTCTCATGGACATTTCAAATCAGACCTCAGGCATAGTTATAGGCACCGGAGACCTCTCCGAGCTTGCCTTGGGATGGGCCACATACAACGGAGACCACATGTCGATGTACGGAGTAAATGCAGGGGTGCCGAAAACTCTTGTAAAGAGCCTGGTGAAATGGGCTGCCGACAACGAGTTCGCAGCCGTGAAAGACATTCTCACAGACATAATCGACACCCCGATAAGCCCGGAACTTCTTCCGGCCGATGAAAACGGGACAATCCGCCAGGTTACGGAAGACCTCGTCGGCCCATACGAGCTGCACGACTTCTTCCTCTATAA
>DBLW01000050.1 GCA_002298075.1 Bacteroidales bacterium UBA714
GAACATCGGGTCGCTGAAACCTGCCTCTGAAAATATCTTCGGCCCATAGTAAAGGACGGCGTTCACTCCCATGAATTGGCCGAGCATAGCTATGGCGCATCCTGCGATTACGGCCGTCAGTATGCCCGGCCTGAACAAATCCTTCCATGAACCGGATGATTCCGTTCCCTTGGAATTTGCGGCAGCAGCTGCTTCTTGGGACCGTCCTTTCACAATCAGCCATTTGGGACTTTCCGGTATGAACAGGATTGTTACAATGAACAGGATGGCAAGTATTGTCTCGCTTCCGAGCATTCCGCGCCACGACTCGGAGCTGAACATCCTGTATGTCAGGCTTGCTCCATATTCCTGTGAAACGGCAGTGGCGTCGGCTGAGGAGCCTATCATCCAGTTTGTCAGATAAGCCAGAAGAAATCCTGCCGTGATTGCCAACTGGTAAAGTGACACAAGAGTGCCTCTTACTTTTGCCGGTGACACTTCGGATATGTAAATGGGAGATACGACCGATACTATGCCTATTCCGATGCCTCCGGTTATGCGGTAAGCTACAAGAGAACTGAAATCGGGGCAGATTGCGCATCCTATGGAAGATATGCTGAACAGGACGGCTGATATGAACATTGTCTTTTTTCGTCCGAGACCGTCGCTCAGAACGCCTGAAGCAAGGACGCCAAAAATAGACCCGATGATGGCGCATCCAACATACCAGCCCTCTTGAATGTCGCCCAGCGCGAACTGGGACCTTACCATTTCTGTCGTTCCGGATATCACTGCGGTGTCATAGCCGAAAAGAATGCCTCCTATTGAAGCCGTGACAGCCATGAATATCAGATGGCTTCTTGAATTTTTGCCTGCCATTGGGTACTGCCGGTTATCAGGTTGTTAAAATATTTTATTGTCAATACGTGCAAATATAATTATTTTTATTTTATGTGCCTTGATTTTTAATGGAAAGTGTGTGGTTTTTATAATTTTACGGATGCAGGCTCATGGTTTCACCCACACCGCTGGTTTTAGGAATATTTTCCGTATTTTTGCCGGTTCTGGAAGTGAACATAAAATCTATAATGATGAAAGTCAAAATCGTGAACAAGTCAGCATGGCACTTGCCGTCCTATGCTACGGAGAAATCGGCCGGAATGGATCTCAAGGCCGACATTTCCGCTCCGGTATCCCTTGCGCCCCTTGGAAGGGCCGTCATACCTACAGGAATTTTCATAGCCTTGCCGGAAGGTCTCGAGGCGCAGATACGCCCAAGAAGCGGATTGGCTGCCAAGCATGGAATATCTGTACTTAATTCGCCGGGTACAATAGATGCGGACTACAGGGGTGAGATAAAAGTCATTCTGGTCAATATCTCAGATGAGACTTTTGTCGTGAATCCAGGCGAGAGGATTGCCCAGATGGTGGTCGCAAGATATGAGAAAGTTGAATGGGACGAGTCCGTGGCCCTTGATGTGACAGAAAGGGGAGAAGGCGGATTCGGAAGCACAGGAAGATGATGGATATAATTGCATTATACGATATATTCAAGAAATGCGGGGCTGTTGCCACTGACACCCGTACATTGAAGGGCGGGGAATTGTTCTTTGCCCTGAAAGGGGAGAATTTTGACGGGAACGAATATGCCATGAAGGCCTTGGAGATGGGGGCCGCTTATGCAGTGGTGGCAGCAGATTCCGCTGTGGCGGCATGTGCTGCCGATGATGCGAGGATAATCCCTGTGGTGGATACGCTGAAGGCATTGCAGGAGCTTGCGCGTTGGCACCGTTCCATGACATTCGTTGACGGAAAGCCGCTGACAGTCATAGCCCTTACGGGAACGAACGGCAAGACCACCACAAAGGAACTTATACGCGAAGTCCTTTCGGTGAAATACAATGTCACTGCAACTGAGGGCAATCTGAACAATAGCATAGGCGTGCCGCTTACTTTGCTCAGAATCAATGACAAGACTCAGATTGCCGTCATTGAGATGGGGGCGAGCCATTCTGGTGACATAAAGGAACTGGTTGACATCGCGCTTCCGAATTACGGGCTCGTCACCAATGTCGGCAAGGCTCATCTGCTCGGTTTCGGAAGTTTTGAGGGAGTGATGAACACAAAGGGAGAACTCTATGATTATCTGCGGCGCACTGGTGACAAGGTTTTTCTGAATGCAGACAATCCTTATTTGTGCCGCATGGCCTCAGAACGCAATCTGCACAACGACCCGGAGCGTCCGTATTCTCTGGTTCTTCCCTACGGGCTTGAATACCGGAAGGCACGTGTGCTTGAGACGTCTTCAGAGCATCCTTATCTCAGGGTAGCTGTGCCGGCGGACGGAAGCAAAGGGGAAATAGTCATTGAAACGGGACTTGTCGGGGCATACAATGCCGACAATGTCATGGCTGCCATAGCCGTGGGCGAGCATTTTGGAATTTCACTGGAAGATGCCGCAGGCGCCGTGTCATCTTATGTCCCATCAAACAGCCGCTCTCAGATGATGAGGACGGAAAAGAATGTGCTCATCGTGGATGCATACAATGCGAATCCTACAAGCATGGAGGCCGCGCTCGGCAACTTCGGGATTTTCAGTGCGGAGATGAAGGCTGCTATGCTCGGAGACATGCTTGAACTTGGCGGCGATTCCCAGACGGAGCATGAGCGTATCGTAAGAAAGGCCATGGAAACCGGGCTCGGCAGACTGTTCCTTGTGGGAACTGAATTTGGAAAAGCACTTGCGGAGCTTGCCGGGAATCATTGTGCTGAGAATGTTTCATGTTCCGCTACCATGTCTGAATACGTATGTGACGGCTTGCGGATATTCCATTTCGCATCGTCTCAGGATTTGGCCTCTTGGCTTGCCGGCAATCCGCTGTCTGGGCATGCGGTTCTGATTAAAGGCTCACGCGGAATCCGAATGGAGAAAGTCATAGAGATGCTGTAGCATACACTGCCGGGACTGAAAAGCCGCGATGTGACCGGCCGAGGTTCGCCCCCCCTTGAAGGTAGTGAGCGAATAACAAAATAGCCCGATAGGCTTTTTGTCGCGAGCAGCAAGGATAGTTCCCGCTGATTGAGAGGGCTATAATAAAGGGTATCTGTTTTTCGCAGATACCCTTTATTATAGAGGTGTGAGTCTTATTTCGCCTTCGTCTTGGTTGGCTTGGCCGTGTGAGCTGATTCCTCCACGTGGTTCCAACCTCCTCCGAGTGTCTTGTAAAGCTGTACGAGTGACAGATGCTCGTCACGTATTGCATTCCCGAGACTGATTTGGGCTTCAAGATAATGCCTCTGAGCATCCAGCACATCAAGATACATCACGCTTCCGCTTCTGTATTGCAGCCTTGAAAGGTTCATGTACTTATAGGATGCGTCGCGCAGTGCACGCTTCAGCTCAACTCTCTCACGTGATTTCTTGTAGGCCGAAACCGCGTCATCTGTCTCCTTGAACACCTCCAGCACCTTCTGCTCATATTTGTATCTGGCCTCATCATATGCGGAGATTGCAGCCTTGTACTTGGCCTGCTTGCGCCCGAAACCGAATATCGGGCCTGTAAGGGCACCTGCCACATAAGAGAAAGGGGAGCGGAGGAATCCTCTCAGGGCATCATTCTCAAGTCCTCCCGTAAGGTCAATCACAAGTCTCGGAAATCTGTCGGCATAAGCCATTCCCACAGCTGCCATTGCGCTTTTCAGCCGCTGTTCCGCCGCCCTGACGTCTGGCCTTCTGAGCAGCAGCTCCGATGAGATTCCGGACGGAATCCTCACGTCTTCAAGAATGCTGTTGCTGTATCCGTCTCTCTTGACTTTCCAGTCCGGATATTTCCCCATGAGCAGCGCAAGGACATTCTCTGCTACCGAAATCTGATGCTCAAGCTCCGGAATCAGTGCAGCTGTAGATGCATATTCCACCTGGGCCTGCTGATATACCGTTTCGGAAGTAAGTCCTCCTTCATATCGCAGCTTTGCCTGCTTAACACCTTCCTGGCGTGTCTGTAAGGTGTTTTTCACGATGTCAAGCTCATCATCAAGAGCTGTCAGGCGGTAATATGCGGAGGCCACTTCAGAAATCAGGGTCATCCTGAGCGCCCTTTCGTCCTCTACGGAGGCGAGATATTCTGCCTCGCCCTTCCGTCTGGACCACCTGAGGTTGCCCCACAGGTCTATTTCCCAGCCTACAGTCAGCTTGAGGTCAAATTCAGCATCGCGGCTCGATTTTCCTCCGTAATAGTCGTTGGTCTCGTAGTCGGCAGCTGCCTTTCCTCCTATTTCCGGCAGCTGCTCAGCTTTGCTGATTCTGTACATCTGCCTGCTGCGCTCGACTCTGGCAGCGGCTGCAAGCATGTCCTTGTTGTGCTCCAATGTCGTTTTTATCATACTGCATAGGGTGGAGTCCCCGTAGAAGCGCCACCACTCCATGTCTGCTATCGTCAGAGAGTCCTGTTGAGCCTGTACATATGCCTGCGGTATGTCAAGCTGAGGCTCTGTGCATTTCTTTACAGCAGAACATCCACATGACAATGCCGCGCAAGCCGCTCCTGCTATTATTATATGGAATCTCATTTTCTTTTCAATTTTGCTTTTATTTTATATATGCACACGAAAAAGAACGGTACGAAGACAATGCCCACCGTGATTGCCACTGACATTCCGAAGAATACTCCCGTTCCGATGCCCTGCCTGCTTGCGGAGCCCGGGCCTGACGCGAATACAAGCGGCAGCAGTCCGAGAATGAAAGACAGGGAGGTCATTACGATAGGACGGAACCTCAGGCGTGCCGCAATGAGTGCAGCAGAAACCGCATCTTTGCCTTTCTTTACCTCCTCATTCGCAAATTCAACGATGAGTATGGCATTCTTGGCCACCAGTCCGACAAGCATCACGAGTCCTATCTGGAAATAGATGTTGTTCTCGAGACCGCAGCACCATACTCCTATATATGCTCCGATTACGGCTACAGGCAGTGACAATATGACGGCTATCGGTATCGACCAGCTTTCATATTGGGCGGCAAGGAAGAGGAACACGAAGAGGAAGGCAAGAGCCAGCACGATGCCGGTCTTTCCGCTTTCACGCTTTTCCTGATATGAGAGTCCGCTCCATTCCACTCCGATGGAAGACGGGAGATGCTCTGCCGCAATGCGTTCCAGCTCTTTCATGGCCTGTCCGGAACTGTATCCGTGCGCTGCCTCTCCTGATATTATGGCAGACTGGAACATGTTGAACCTCTTTATTGTGCCCGAACCTGTGGTATAGTGTGTAGTTCCGAGTGCCGTCACTGGAATCATTGTTCCGCCCGAGCCACGTACAAAGAACAGGTTGAGGTTGTCCCTGCGTGCACGATAAGGGGACTCCGCCTGTATATATACGCGGTATATGCGGTTGAACATGTTGAAGTCATTTACATAGATTGATCCGGTGAAAGCCTTCATCGTAGAGAATATGTCCGATATTGGCACCCCCGACAGCTTGGCCTTGTCTCGGTCCACGTCAAAATACAGCTGCGGTATGTCATTCTGCATAGATGACACCAGTCCGCTGAACTCAGGACGGCGGCTTGCATAATGGAGCAATGTGTCAACTGCCTGCTGCAATTCTGCATAGCTGGTGTTCTCCCTTGCCTCAATGACCATCTCGAAGCCTCCTGAGTTTCCGAGGCCCGGGATGAGCGCCGGAGTAGAAAGATATACCTTGCTCTCAGGGTAGCGTGACAGTTCCTTGCGGACTCTTTCCATTATCTCACTGATTTCAGAGGTCTCGCGTTCTTTCCATGGCTTCAGGATTACGGTCATCTGGCTGCGTGCCGGGCTGGAACCGAGCCTCGGGCTTGAACCTGTAACATTCAGCACATATTCTATGTCGGAATCTTGTAGCAGATAAGCCATTGCCCTGTCAGTGACCTCCCTTGTCCTTTCGAGAGTAGCTCCCTCGGGAAGTTCAAGCTCTACGGTGAAATAGCCCTGGTCCTCCTTCGGCATGAAGCTCTGCGGAAGTATGCGGTTCATCATCCATATTCCTATGATTATGATTCCGAAGGCGGCGAACATCCTGCGGGAGTGGTTCAAGGCCCATTTGATCATGCGCCCGTAGAATTTGTTGCCGACCGCAAGGGTGAAATTGATGCGTCTGAAAATCTTGTTCTTCCTGCCGTTGTCAGGCCTGAGAAGCAGTGAGCACATCACCGGGCTCAATGTCAGGGCCACAATAGTGGATATTATAACGGAAACCGCAATCGTGATGGTGAACTGGCGGTAAAGCTGTCCGGTGATTCCACCGAGGAAACTTACCGGAACGAATACGGCGCACAATACGAGTGACATCGCTATGAGGGCACCTCCGAGGTTGCTCATTGCTTTCTTGGTCGCCTCATAAGGGGACAGCCCCTCCTCATTCATGATGCGGTCCACGTTTTCCACAACGACAATGGCGTCATCCACGACGATACCGATGGCAAGGATAAGTCCCAGCAGGGTCAGCATGTTCAGGGAGAAGCCGAACATGAGCATCACTCCGAATGTTCCGATAAGGGAAATAGGGACGGCGATGACCGGAATTACAGTCGCCCTCCAGTTCTGCAGCGACAGGAATACGACCAGAATCACGAGCAGAAGCGCCTCGAAGAGGGTTCTGTAAACATTGTGGATTGACTGTGATATATAGGTCGTCATATCGAAAGGAATCTTGTATGAGATGCCCTCCGGGAAATTGGCGGCGATGCTTTCCATGGCCTTCTTGACGGACTCGGCGACTTCCATGGCATTCGCTCCGGGAAGCATCTTTATGTCAAGGACAGCCGCATTCAGACCGTTCATTCCGCTCTCCGTCGCGTATGAGGATGCTTCAAGTGAAATCCTGGCGACGTCTTTCAGACGGATTATCGAACCGTCCGGGTATGCCTTTACCACAATGTCCTCAAATTCGCTGACGGAAGAGAGACGGCCCTGCGCCGTGATCGGGATGGTTATGTCTGCATCTCTTATAGGTGCCTGGCCGAGAACTCCGGCTGCTGATTCGCGGTTCTGGTCCTTTATGGCAGATTGCAGGTCCTTGACAGTGAGTCCCATGTCAGCGAGCTTGTCCGGCTGCACCCATATCTGCATCGCATAGTAGCGGCTTCCGACATTGGATATGCTTCCGACTCCCGGTATTCGCCTCAGCATGTCCTGGACATTCAATGTGGCGTAGTTGCTCAGATATATCTCGTCATATTTCGGGTCCGAGGACAGAAGGGTAATAGTCATGAGCTTGCTGGCGGCCTGCTTCTCGACGCTGATTCCGTTCTGCACGACCTCCGCCGGCAGGCGTGACTCCGCCATCTTGAGCCTGTTCTGTATGTCAACCGCTGCAAGATCCGGGTCTGTGTCAATGTCGAAGGTCACCATTGCCGAGAAACTTCCGGTATTGGTGCTCGAAGACTCCATATAAATCATTCCCGGTGAACCGTTCAGCTGCTGCTCGATAGGGGTGGCTACAGCCTGTGTGACGGTCTGCGCGTCGGCTCCCGGGTAAGAAGCCGAAATCCTCACCACGGGAGGAACTATCTGCGGGTACTGGTCAACGGGAAGCATCACGAGTCCGATGCATCCCACTATGACTATGAGTATGGACAATACGGCCGAGAGTACCGGCCTGTCAATGAAAAAATCGCTTTTCATAGGCTAATTCCCTCCTTCCTGCGTTTCTTCAGATGCCGTATTGACTGGCTCGACCTCCATCCCGTGTGTAAGCTTGTGATATCCTTCTACCACTATCCTTTCGTCAGATACGAGACCTCTTTCCACGACGGTCCTGTTGCCCGCGATTTCTGGTCCTGTGACAACAAGACGTTTTTCGACAATGTTGTCCTGGCGCACAACGAAAATGTACGCTCCTCCTTTTTCAATCAGCAGAGCCTTTGAAGGGACCACTACCGCATTCTCATGCACGTCAAGCAGCAGCCTTACCTGGGTGAACTGCCCAGGAAGCAGCGCCTGGCCTGGATTCGGCATTTCGGCGCGCACTGAGAAAGTTCCGGTCTGCGGGTCAACCTGCGGGTCCGCGAAATCCACCAGGCCGCGGTATGGGTATTGCGAGCCGTCCGCGAGGGTCACTGTAATGTAAGGGTCCCATTTGCGTGTGGTGTCCCTGTGTCCTATGTTCACGTTCCTGTCCTTGCTGCGCAGATAGTCGAGCGCTGTCATGCTGAAGTCCACGCGCACTGTGTCGCTCTTTACGATTGTAGCAAGAAGCGATTTTCCGCCTGGGCCGACGAGAGTTCCTATGTCAGCGTTGCGTTCCGAGATATATCCGGAGATAGGGGACTGGACAGCCGTATAGCTCAGGGTCATCTCGGCCTGTGTAAGGTCTGCCTCATATACGGCAACGTCCGCCACCGCGCTTTCATATGTCGCCATGG
>DBLW01000189.1 GCA_002298075.1 Bacteroidales bacterium UBA714
TTATTAAGGCAAGATTTGGACAAGTGAAGCGACTTATTTAAAAACCAAATATTGACACTTATGCTCATCACTATTCATTGCGCGAAATGCGTCGGAATCAACGCAGTACCTGTAACCGTTGAGGTTGACCTGGCCTGCGGCATAGGAATTCATCTTGTAGGGCTTGCAGATGCCGCAGTAAAAGAAAGCCTGCTCAGGACAATAACAGCCCTGCAGGCCATGGGATTCCGGATTCCAGGAAAAAAGATAGTCATCAACCTTGCTCCGGCAGACATGCACAAGAAAGGAAGCCTGTACGATGTTCCAATAGCACTCGGAATAATCGCCGCTTCAAGACAGGCGGAACTGCGTCTTCTTGACAGATTTATGATTATGGGAGAGCTTGGGCTTGACGGAAGCATACGTGATGTGCCGGGAGCGCTTCCGGCTGCAGAGCTTGCGGCTTCCAAAGGACTGAGAGGATGCATTCTTCCTGTAAATTCGGCTTTGGAAGCTGTCGAATACGGGAATATCGAGATCTATGGCGTTGATAATCTTTCTGATGTGATCAGGATACTGTCCGGAGAAGAAGAGTGCACGGATCTTCTTGCATCAGAACGCATGCACACCCTCAAGGCAAATCTTCCTCCCTCAGCCGTCCAAGGGCATCTCACCGGAACGAAGGCAGGACAGGACATCATGGACTTTTCCGAAATCATCGGCCAGGAAAGTGCGAAACGCGGGATAGAAATTGCAGCGGCCGGAGGTCACAATGTTATCCTGATAGGCCCTCCAGGCTCCGGCAAAAGTTCTCTGGCCAAAGCTATGGCCGGCATATTGCCTCCTATGACAGCCGAAGAATCCTTGCAGACAAGCAAGATATATTCAGTGTCAGGCAAAAGCAATCCGGTTGAAGGACTTATGAAGCGCAGGCCATTCCGCTCACCACACTACAGCGCATCCGCCTCAGCTATGATAGGAGGCGGTTCCGACAACATAATGCCGGGAGAGATTTCACTTGCACACAACGGCATTCTGTTCCTCGATGAATTTTGTGAAGCCCCCAAGAAAGTACTCGAGGCATTACGCGCACCTATGGAGGACAGGAAGGTCACGATTTCACGACTGAAGGCAAAGGTGGAATATCCGGCAGGGTTCACACTGGTAGCAGCAGCCAATCCGTGCCCGTGCGGATATTATGGAGAGGGAGACAGATGCAGCTGCACACCTTCAAGACGCCTGGCATACATATCAAAGCTATCCGGGCCTATAATGGACAGGATTGACATACAGCTTTGGCTCCATCCTGTTGACCCGAAAAAACTCGTGGCACGCAATCCGGAAGAATCAAGCGCAGAAGTGGCCGCACGAGTCCTCAAGGCAAGAGAGATTCAGAAAAGACGCTTTGCCGGTGAAGACATTTTCTGCAATGCTGACATGAACAACTGCATGACAGGAAAGCATTGCCGTTTGGACGGCAAGTGCAGAACACTCATGGAAAAGCTTATCGGAAGGATGGGACTTTCCGCAAGGGCGTGCTCAAGGATACTTAAGCTTGCCCGTACAATTGCCGACCTCGAGGCCGCGGAAACGATAACGGCCGCGCATCTCATCGAAGCCGCCGGCTACCGGTTCCTTGACAGACAGGGACTGGAAATATGATTTGCACACATATACTATTGCATCTCGGCAGAATCAAGCTTTTCGTATATTTGAGAGCTTATGCTCATATATCCGCGGCCATATCATGTGCCATATATTCTATTCATCACATCTCAACAACCGTTATAACTGTCGTTGCTGTGATAGTGAGTGTCGTGTTGTTCATCTTGGAATTACGTAATGTAAGGAGGGGAAGGACAAACTGGTATGATGAGCCGGTTTCAGGTATGCAGGTCAAAAAACCGCTAAATCCAGACTCACAAATTTTTCTGTCTTTTCCAGAAGGATTCAATGGTTTTGTTGAATTCCATCGGGACGTCCATATTTACGCAATGTCCCGCATTTTCAAAAACGACCATAATACAGTCCGGCTCATTGGCTTTCCATGATTCTGTCAGTTCCAATTCCATCGGGATGTCGTATCTTCCGCAGCCGATAAGCAGTGGATAGGCCCTTTTTCCGGTGATGTGCCTGTTTACCATCTTGTTCAGATCCGCCAAGAACATAAACGACTTTTTGGGGAACCGTATGTTCATTGCAAAAAACTCATCCTGGGCCTTTGGGGTATATGCGGAAATCTTCCTGTTTGCCTTTGCGAACCATTTGACTGAAATCAGGGCTTTGAGCATCATCAGTATCTGTTGCGAACTGTTTTTCCTTTGTATGCTTATGTCAAAATTGTTGATATCGTATCCTCCGAAGCAAGCCAATGAACTGATGGCGTCAGGATAATGGTTGGCAAAATCCTGGGCCAATACCGCTCCCAAAGAAACCCCGACAATATGCAGTTTGCCTATACCTTCCGCCTGCATGATACCCAATATCCATTCTGACATTTTGAGGATGCTGTCTCCTTTTCTTGTCTTCGAAGATAGCCCGTGCCCGATGATGTCGATTGCCAGTATGTTGTATTTGTCCCGGAAATATTCGAACTGTGTCTTGAACATCTCATGGGTGACGAATGCAGCGTGGATGAAAAGCACCCATTCATCATGTCCTTCATTGCTTATAAAATATGCAATCGGAGATCCGTCAGATATCTTTTTCGTCATAAATAGTGTTTTATCCTGCATTCACAATCACTCCTCTTTACCGTAAGGCTCACTTGACGGCCCGAAAGACAGCTATGCTTTCCACTGTATCAACTTTTACGGTACGATACATCTTTTCAAGCCTCTTCTTCAGGCTTTCTGCCGTTTCAAAAGGTGGGGTACAATATCCCTTAGGAGTGTATATATGCCTGATTATCCAATCAGTACGTTTATTTTCTTTCATTACTGCAAAACAACCGCAAAGCACACCTCCAGGCTTCAGTACCCTATAGGTCTCATTATAGGCGGCACTTTTGTCAGGAAAGGCATGGAATCCATTGAGTGACATGACTATCTCAAAACTCTCATCTTCAAACGGCATTTTTCCGACATCTCCCTGTATGAAATCTATGTTTTTTATGTCAAGCCTTTCCGCAAATCGTTTCGCTCTCTGCATCATATCTGGGGAGTAGTCAAGACAGGTAATCTCTGCCTCCGGCAGTGTCCTGTACATCGGCATTGTGATTACCCCCGTACCGACAGGAACCTCCAGAAGTTTTCCTCCAAAATTTTCTGGTATATTGGAAAGGACCATTTCCTGATATTCCTGCGTTTTTTCCTTATCGAGATTCCACACCAGCCCGCTGACGATTTTTCCCATAAAAGTGGAGCAGGTAATCATTCCGTCATAGAATGTCCTGTCGCCACCGAGGCCTTTATATGCTTGTCGTATTTCTCCTTTTCTGTCCATTGCCACCTTATATTTGCACTCCATTATCTGATTTCATGTTTCGATATGCTATTGCAGGCAGTAAGTTGTGTTCCGCACCATTCTTTTCTGTACACAATCCCTACGCGTGGCAAAGATAGCGTAATTATCCTTATGGCTCAAAAAGCAATTCAAGAAGTTAAGCTCGCCATACAGTCATAACAGATAAGAGCGAAACGGTACTTTTCACGATATTTTAGATGACGCCCATACTACGATTGCGTCTCGCACATATATACGCCCTCGCTTCGGCAAACATTCTTTCGCATTCGCTTCAGCGACTTCGTCGATTACAAACAAGTTTGATGTCTGCTCTCAGCTTTTTACTATATTTGAACTAAAGTTCATATATACGCTTGGTCTCGGCAGAGTGAAAATAAATTTTCCCTCTGCTCTCGACTTTTTCGTATATTTGCGGTCATGAAACAGGAAATTACAATAAAAGATACGGCGGACCTTGACAGGGCTGCAAAAGAGTTTCTCTCAAAAATAGGCGACAGAACCCTCGTGGCATTCTTTGCCCCGATGGGAGCCGGCAAGACGACTTTCACTGCAGCAATCTGCAAAGCTCTCGGAGTAAAAGATTCCGTCTGCTCCCCCACATTCACTATAGTCAATGAATATGAGAGAGCAGACGGAGAGCCGATGTATCACTTTGATTTCTACAGAATCACCAAACTCTCGGAAGCGACGGAAATCGGACTTTACGACTACCTTGACAGCGGCTGCCTATGCATAATGGAGTGGCCTGAAAACATTGTAGACCTGCTTCCCGAAGACACCTTGAGGGTAAACATCAGCGTAAACCCAGACTTGTCGCGCACCCTTTCATGGGATGAGTAACACCGTCAACATAAATTGACGAAATGTATCCGTTGATGTCAAGTGGCTCAACGCTCCCGTCTTTCCAGACTGCCGGTCTCATGCCAGACAAGGAGGAAAGCCCCACGTACAGAATTCCATTCACTGACGCAATGGGACAGTTCCCCATCATCGCATACCCGTCGGGCATCGGATAGATTTCTCCGAACCTGAAGATAAGCCCCGGCATATCGGCAGCCGCAGAACTGAGTACGCAGCATATGCCGTCATCCCATGTGCACAGCGAGGATGCTGTATATCCCGGGTCAAAGAGCCTGAAAATACTGCCACCTCTCCACAAGCCTCCAGTCACAGGCATGCCTTCCATTGTAAAGATACCCTCCACATACAGGACTTCATCACCAGATCCGACAAAACGGCATGCAGGCATCTTTGCACCAGGAGGCAAATCTAAAGTTGACATCTGCCCGCCGGAAACGACCACAGGCTCGCTTATCCCGACAAGCGACGCGATATAGCTAACCTCCCCGTCACGGCAAATTATATCATGAACAGCTTTGACATCGTCCCTTACCGCGACTTGGCTGACGACACCTCCGAGCACATTATAATATCTTCCCTGCACGGAAGCCCCCGACCCGACAGGCTCGCAGAACGCGAAACTTATCCCGGCAGAGTCGATGCGCAAATGCTCAAACAGATATCCCGACTTTCTCTCAAGAAGCACCTCCCCGTTTTTCCTGTAAGTGAAACCGGCCCCTCCCCTGTCCAGGCCGATTGTATGCACATCATCACCGTCCACGAGCATTCCGCATATCATTTCACGCCCTGGGTAACGGAACAGCAGCCTTCCGTCTTTCTTTATGACTGTCTCCGAACCTGTTGACCAGTCAGTATAGAGATGCCCTCCAATAATACGGTGCATATCAGGATCAGAACCCGTCTCATAGCTTTCGCCGACCGGGACTTTCATGACAGGAACCATATCGGCAAACACTACAAGCGAGCATTTCACACTTCCGGACTCAGGGTCAGCCTTCCAGTCATAGCCGTCAGGGTAATCAAAACCTGTGATATAGCACACTGACTTTTCCTTGCCGCCGCTTCCTCCCGTGCCTCCAGGCCCCTGTCCCGGACCTGTCCACACCTCATGTTTTCCCCCTCCGTTTCCTCCGATTTCAACAAGGCCGCATGATGACAGCACAACAGCCACAATGGCCAGACAACATATACGCATATTCATTATCCTTTTTTTAAAACAACTTCAGACAATGCTTCAAAGGAACAAAAAAGGACAAAAACAACAAGTGACGGATGTCACGCATAACGGACATTCGTCACTATTTTCTTTTTCTTTAAAAAATTTCTGTTTTTTATAAAGCCGAAAACCTGCCTTGGCTTATAACAAGCCTCCGGTTAAACAGGATAAATTCCGAACAAGGCAGACCCCGAGCCAGACATTGAGGCATATACCGCTCCACTCTCATACAGGGATTTCTTTATGGCTTCCAATTCAGGATGCGCGGCAAAGACCGTCTTTTCAAAATCATTGACCAGAAAGTCTTTCCACTGCCCCACCGGTTTGGACAAGACATCCCTTAAAGAAATCTCAGGCACCGCCGGACAGATCCCACGATATGCCTGCGCCGTAGAAACCGCAACCCCCTCCGGAACGAGAACCTTGACCTCATATCCGAAAGGCTCGCCTGAAGGAGATTCTGCCCCATAATCTATTCCGTCCAACCTGTATGAAACAAGGATTTCTCCACGTCCCTTGCCTATCATCGGCTTGTTAAAAATGAAAAATGCGCAATCACTGCCAAGCTTGGCAGCATGTCCGGCAAGTTCTTCTTCAGAAAGTCCCAAACAGCCTATTTCATTCAGCATCCTGAGAGCAAAAGCGGCATCAGCCGACCCTCCGCCAAGACCAGCACCTACCGGCGATGTCTTCTCCAAGAAAATCTTGACAGGAGGAAGACCATACTCTTTGTCAAGAATGAAGTATGCCTTGGCGCACAAGTCCTCAAGCGGATTCCAGTCCACTCCTTCAGAGCGTGCTATCGTCATCATAAGTTTCCCGTCATCCGAAATGGCCTGTACAAGAGTCTGCACATCCGCATCCGGACCCGCTCCGGAATATTTTGCGGACAATGATGCAAAAGTCCGGCTGAAATCTTCACCTGAGACAATCTCAAGCGTATCCGTTATTCCGAAATAAGGGACAAACAAAGTCTCAAGTTCATGAAACCCGTCCTCTCTTTTACGCAGGACGTTAAGTCCGAGATTTATCTTGACATTAGGGTGTGTTACCATTATCCAAACACTTCTTTACTCATATGCCTCTCACGATATCCCTCACAGCCTCATCAAGCCTGCATGCAAGCTCCTCACGCAACTTTTCTTCCTGAATCCCCTCCATTACAGGTGACAGGAACGAAACCATCTGGAGGACCTTGGCATCTTCAAGGCTTATTCCCCTTGAGCGCATGTAGAACAACTCCTCTTCATTTAGACGGCCGACGGTCGCCCCATGCGAACATTTCACATCGTCAGCATAAATCTCAAGCTGAGGCCTTGTATTCACACGGGCATAGTCGGAAAGCAGGATATTATGGTTCTCCTGAAAAGCAGCCGTTTTCTGAGCATCCTTCGCAACGGTAATCTTACCGTAGAAATCTATCTTTGACTTCCCGCCGGCAAGCCCCTTGAAGAGCTGACGGGAATTGCATCCTGGAACGCTGTGGCGCATGTCAACCGCAATCCGGACATTCTCGCTGCCTCCGCATATATATGCACCAGAAATATCGGCAGACGCCCCCTCTCCGGCAAGCTCTATCTCGACCGCCCTGTCACAGTCCTCACCGGGCATGGACAAAACTATTATGTCAAGGCTCGCATCACGCTCCACGACAAATCTTGCCGGCAGCTGTTCATCAGACCAATTCAAATAAACCTTGTGAAATGACTGTCCGGCACCTATTGTAATTGTGTTCAGCACATCCATAGCACTACAAGCTGTCATAACCTTTTTCCTCAATCATGGCCACAAGTTCCCTGCCAGCAGTCTTGACAATACGTCCGTCCTTAAGCACGTGCACGACATCAGGAACAATATAATCAAGCAGCCTCTGATAATGCGTTATCACAATGGCAGCCTTCTGAGGAGTATGCAGGGCGTTCACACCGCTTGCGACAATACGAAGGGCATCCACATCAAGCCCGCTGTCCGTCTCATCCAATATGGCCAGGTTCGGGTCAAACATCGCCATCTGAAATATCTCGTTACGCTTTTTCTCTCCTCCGGAAAAGCCAACATTAACCTCCCTTTTGGCAAATTCCGGCTTCATCTGGACAAAAGCCATCTTCTCACGCATCAGCTTAAGGAAATCCCCGGCCTTGAGAGGCTCAAGTCCCTTGCCCTTGCGATGCGAATTGATGGCGGTTTTCATGAAATTCGTAATTGTGACTCCAGGTATCTCGACAGGATACTGGAAAGACAGGAAAATACCGGCCCATGAACGCTCCTCCGGAGACATTTTCAACAAATCACGTCCCATAAATTCTATTGAACCGTCCAGAATCTTAAACTGCGGCTTTCCTGCAAGCACAGCAGAAAGTGTGCTCTTACCGGCCCCGTTCGGTCCCATGACTGCATGTATTTCTCCCTTGCGGATAACAAGGTCAACACCTTTCAGGATTTCCTTGTCCTCTACTCCGGCCCTAAGGCCTTCTATTTTCAACAATATATCGTTTGCCATAATCAATATTTTTCAATTTTCAGCGGCATCATACCACCATGCGCAAAGTGCACAAATGTGCTTCAGGCATTTTTACGGTAAAGCCTGAACCATGTCACAAGCGCCCAGATTCCGTTTACCAGATACAGCATGCTTACCACAGGCATAAATACAAGGCCAGCCTTAAGGTACAGCGTAAGATTAGCCACATTCACAAAGAGCCATGCAATCCAGCAGTCCCATTTCTTCATCGCCGACAGTGTCTGTGCCGTAAGTATCAGCACGGTAACGCAACAATCAAGGTAAGGCAACGGGTTTGCAGGGAAATACCCGACAAACCATTTCGTCCCCATCATGCTCATCAGCCAGCCCCATACCAGTGCAAGCACAAGGACCGATACGGCGACAAGTCCCCTCTGAGTCCAGGAAAGCATCGAAACCTTAAGTTCCCCGTGCTTGTCTGAACTTTCTTCACCTTTCTTCGGATGGCTCCAGCGATATTGCCCCATTATATTTATTCCCAAAGAAATAGGCTGAAGTATAAGGTTGGCATAAAGATGCCTGTTCCAGAACATAAGGAACAGAAGGGCTGTATAGACATAGCCCACATAAAAATTATATTTGCTGTTCCGGCCTGCAAGAAATACAGTCGTAAGTCCGAAAACAGAAGTAAGCAAGTCTATAAGCAAAACCGGCTTGCCGCCCAATTCAAATAATATGCAGTTCAAAAACTCCATCGTCAATTTTTTTTAGAATACTTAAAATACACAGACTGTCCCCAATTCTATCCCACAGAACCCTCAAGAGAAACCTGAAGCAGCTTCTGGGCTTCGACCGCAAATTCCATCGGAAGCTTCGAAAGCACTTCACGCGCATATCCGTTCACGATAAGCCCCACGGCCTCCTCCGGCCCTATGCCCCTCTGATTGCAATAAAAAAGCTGGTCTTCGCTTATCTTCGATGTAGTGGCCTCATGCTCAACAACAGCGGTCTTGTTGGCATTCTCAATATACGGGAAAGTATGGGCGCCGCACCTGTCACCTATCAGAAGACTGTCGCACTGGGAATAATTACGCGCATTGTCCGCACCGGCAAGCATTTTCACAAGCCCCCTGTAGCTGTTCTGGCTATGACCGGCCGATATTCCTTTGCTGATTATACGGCTGCGGGTATTCTTGCCTATATGAATCATCTTCGTTCCCGTATCTGCCTGCTGATAATTGTTTGTAACCGCAACAGAATAGAACTCAGAAGAAGAATTGTCACCTTTCAGTATTGTTGACGGATATTTCCAGGTAATCGCTGAACCGGTCTCGACCTGTGTCCATGAAAGATGGCTTCCTGCACCTTTGCATATGCCCCTCTTGGTCACGAAATTGAAAATTCCTCCTTTTCCCTCAGCATCTCCGGGATACCAGTTCTGCACCGTGGAATACTTTACCTCAGCATCTTTCTCCAGAACAATCTCCACAACGGCGGCATGAAGCTGGTTCTCATCACGCATAGGTGCCGTACACCCTTCCATATAGCTCACATAAGATCCTTCGTCAGCAACTATGAGCGTCCTTTCGAACTGCCCTGTTCCCTTGGCATTTATACGGAAATAGCTTGACAGTTCCATCGGGCATCTGACTCCTTTCGGAATATAGCAGAACGACCCGTCACTGAAAACGGCAGAGTTAAGAGCCGCATAGAAATTGTCCCCGGAAGGCACTACGGAAGCCAGATACTTGCGGACAAGTTCAGGATACTCTTTCACAGCCTCTGAAAAGGAACAGAAAATGATTCCTTTCTCAGCAAGAGCCGCCCGGAAAGTCGTAGCCACGGATACAGAGTCAAACACGGCATCAACTGCCACTCCGGCAAGAGCCGCCCTTTCATGAAGAGGTATACCGAGCTTGTCAAAAGTCTTTTCCAATTCCGGATCTATCTCCTTCGGCCCGTCAGCCGTTTTCTTGGGAGCCGCATAGTATATTATATCCTGAAAGTCTATCTCAGGAATATCAAGATGCGCCCAATCGGGCAAAGGCATCTTCTGCCATTTCCTGAATGCATCCAGACGGAAGTCAAGCAACCACTGCGGTTCGTCTTTCTTTGAAGAAATCAATCTTATGACATCTTCATTGATGCCTTTGGGTATAAATTCCTGCTCGACATCTGTCACAAAGCCGTGCTCATATTCCTTTTCCGCCAGTCCTTCCAGTATTTCCTTATCATTACTCATATGTACATCGTTTCTCTTTCCCGCCACACAAAGGCGCGGCAAAACAAAATCTGCATAAGCATGCAATATCAAGGCCTGTAAAAGCCCAATTTGCAAAGATACAGGTTTTTTGCTTATTATGACAGATGACCGTGACAAATAGTCCCAAAGTGCCTGAACACGCAATCAGCAGACAGGCAAGGATTCCGGAAACATCTGTCATTCAAGCACGGATACAATCTGATAGTAGCTTTTCCCATCCTTGTCACGATCCCCATATTTGCCGTTTCCGGACATGTTGACCCTTTGCATTATTCTTATGCCGTCATAGCTCCAAAGGCCGGGCAGAACCCTGTTGTATATGCCAGGGGACGCCGGATGCGACTCCTTTTCACGGGAAAACAAATAACTATAGTCAAGTCCGGGAAATCCGATGACTCGATAAAGCATATTATTGATTCCCCTGCGAGAATGGCGCGCAATAGCCGGATCATACAATTCACATCCTCCATCAACACGCATCGCAATTCCATGACGGCTTTTCAGGACATTCGATATCACTATCTTTTCATTATCATCTGAAGCCGCGAACATCACAGTCCCTCCGGAAGGCCTGACACATCCGGCATCAGCACCGGAAACAAGCGCGCCGGAAACGGTTCCGGACCATAATTCCGAATATATCGCGTCAAACATTCCCGTACAATCCGTATCAATCCGTGCATTTTCAGACATCATATCGGCAAACTTGTCCGTCGTGCGGTATGGAACGGCAAAATCAAGACTTATGTCATAATAGACCCAGTGGTTGAACCTTACATAATAATCCCCGATTCCCAAGTCCGTCAGAAAGCCATCCTTGCTACGGATTCTGCGGTCCATAAGAGGTAGTGACCTATAGCTGCCGTCCACATTTGAATCCTGCATCGGACCGAGGCATTCACAATAGGCAAACAGAGGATAAAGGCCACACGGAACGTTCCCCGCTGACGGCAAAACTCCACCCTCTGACGTTAATGCAAACGGATAATGCTGCTGCACTTTCCCATTCATGACATATCCTGAGCCATATATGGAACTGAAATTGACATCCCCAAAATCAAATGCCCCTTCAGTGCGGCGCCAAACAAGCTGCCCATATACATAAAGTTCAACATATCCCTGCCTTATCCCCACTGTCTCTCCGGAATGCCTGTTCCTATAATTGAAACGGACATATTTTTTCCCGGCAACATGACCATAACTGGTAAATCCTTCCTCTGATGTACCCAAAGCCTTATCATAATAGGCAAGGCCATCCCTCTGGTCAATTATTCCATAATACATGACAGGCCATATTCTCAATGATGACATTCCTCCGGTCAAATCATATCTCATCCAAGACCCTCTGAAAGCATATGATGTGGTAAAGTTCCGTGAAGCCCCAGGATAAGACTGGCCAGTCAGGCCATCTATCGTGACCGAATTGACAGGAAGCACGGAAGAGGCGACCCTCGTGCCGATATAAATGCTCTTCTGGTCAAATTCATATCTCTCAGGCTCAGTGCAGTATGTATCCGTGCCACGATATTCGATTCCGTTCTCCAGACAATATTGTTTTCTCAATGGCCGGTATGTCAAAAGACTGTAGTCATCGATACGGCCCCAGCAAGTCTCAACATCTTCAGCAACAGGCAAGGAAAACATCACCTTGAACCCGTTGAACGGCTCTCCCTTGCAGTCTCTGAAGTTGAATTTTATCGGAAAGGCCTGATTCTGATATTCCGCCATTGCTTCATTGACATGATTCACAAAAACATCAACGGCCATATCCTCAGGACGGGCTTCAACTCCAAAATACGCAGAGGCCGGATGGTCAAGCACAGGAACAGGCACAAGACGCTCCCGGACAATGGCGTCATCCAGATTGGCCAGCATATTCCCTCTGTCATCGCAGATTCTATAGGACACACTCTTTTCCGTTCCAGTTATGTCCAGGCTATATGCATAAGAAGTCCTTTCCATAGCCAAAGAAGGTCTTCTGACATTGATTGTCACCTCTGAGGCCTGGTCTCCGTCTTTGTTCGTAAAGGTAATCACAGACTTGCCCTGACGGCATCCCGTCACCTTGAACTTCGTGCATTCCTCATTCAAAGGAACAAGACGGACCACATCTCCGGACTCTTCAGAATAATCTGCGGTCTCCACCTTCCCATACCTGACAGGAAGCACCTCTTTCGGAACATCAGAAATGTCAAGAATACCATACTGTCCGACATAAGACGGAATTATATCCCAATCAAAAGACATCGGCCACTCAACCGCATCCGTCACAATTATGTTTGCCACCGCATTCCGCAGCCCGTCATGCGTGGATGCTGAGATGGAATAAGTCCCTGTGCCGGCAGTGGCAGGCACATCAAATTCCACGACATTCCTCACATAACGTGAATCGGAAGGCGACTTGTCCGCACCATAAATTATTGAAGAGACAACGCCAGCCTCTTTCAGTCCCTCCACATCAGCATTGTAATCCCAGTCTTCTCCATACAGCTCGACTTGGGATGCCCCGCCTCCGGCCACACGATGATAGAACAGATACACTTTGTTTCTGGTTCCTTTCAGGAAATAATAAACAGGAATGCCGTCAATCCGACACTTTTCGTCCGTAAAATACAGACTCCTCAAGTCACTGCCGGAAAAATTCACTTTCCATGATGGACGGAGGAGATTGTCATAGTCAGGTACAACCGTTATGTCATATACAGAATTGCGGCACACGTCAAAATTGGTCACATTATCCTTGCCGAGAAAGAGCCTGTACTTCACCTGCCCGACCCAGCCCTTGATAGGATATGTTCCTGCAGCACCGATTTCAATATATGTACATCTTCCGGACATGTCATTTTCGCCGAACACAATATTTTCGGCAGTCTTATTCCACGGATCCGTGTTGGATGGCAACAAGGTCCCCATCATATTCTCCGGAACATAGAACTCGGCAGTAAAGGAGTCACTGCCACCCTGCTCTGGAAAAGTTCCGAAATGCGCTTGGCAATCCGATTCGGAAGCCACGTCAGAAACATCCGTCGCCATGCTTTTCCCGAACGGAAACAGAAGCGTGTTCGCGTTACGCACATACATGTTCTGCAAAAACAAGGAATTTGTCCCGTTTCCAGGATTTATAAAAGAGCTGTCTTTTTCAAATGTCACACGCACCTTTGCGAACAATCTCTCAAGAGGCACCACGACAGACCGGTTGCCGTCCCATACGACTTCAGCACACATCGGGATACCGGCTTCAGATATCGCATCAAAATCATTTATCCTGTAAGTGAATCCAGGAACCTGACTTTCCCATTCCGGAAAATTACCGGACTGATCCCCCATGTTGGCTACAAAATAAAATGCTCTTGCATCTTGTGGAACAAACAGCACAACAGGTGAATCCCCTTCGAAATGCCAAGTCCCCAAAAGCCTGTCATCATAGGCAGCAACCGTCACACAGGAAACCATATTCCCTATGCGGTCATCCGGAACTATTGTTGACCGTGTCACAGGATCTTCCGTCCGGAAAGACAATTCAATGCATGCAGTCCCTTCTCCCGCCTGTCCGTCCTCAACGGCCGGACAGGCATCCTCTCCAAGATTTACACATCCGCACATCAAAAGGAGCGGAACAAGTGAAATGAGAATGCTTTTTTTCATATCTGACATCTGTTTGTTTATTATTTTTGTTCAGGCAAGGCTCAGTCATCACCCGCACTAAAGCATAAGCAATTTAAAAGTTCCCGTATCTCACGACAGGAGAACCTATAACATGAAAAGTATTGTTGAATAAGAAATGACTTCCGGAATTGTCCATGCATATGGATTTCACCTCCGGAGACACGGCAAATATGGAGGGAAACAGACAGAATCAATTAAAGAAAAAGAAAAACCGCTTTTAAAAAAGAGAAAAACAATGTTAAAATTTATTTTTACTGCCAATGACAACTTAAAGAAAAGTGGCATAATTATAAAAAACAGAAAAATAAGCCCGCATCCAAGACGGATACGGGCCATGTTGACCACATTATTGTCACGAAACCGCTAATGAATCCAGACCGTAAGGCCGGCCATCACGATTGAAACCATGCTCATAAGCTTGATTAGAATGTTTAGTGACGGCCCTGAAGTATCTTTGAAAGGATCACCTACCGTATCACCCGTCACGGTAGCCTTGTGTGCCTCGGAGTTCTTTCCTCCAAGATGGCCTTCCTCCACATATTTCTTGGCATTGTCCCATGCACCTCCAGAATTGGCCATGAATACGGCCAGCACGAAACCGCTTCCGAGACCTCCGATAAGCAGTCCCATAACACCTGCTACGCCAAGCAGCAAACCGACAAGTACCGGAACCATAATCGCAATAAGGGACGGAACAAGCATCTCACGCTGCGCACCCTTGGTTGAAATTTCAACACAACGGGCATAATCCGGAGTCGTCTCCCTTGTCAATATGCCTTTTATCTCACGGAATTGACGACGTACTTCCGTCACCATGCTCTGAGCAGCGCGTCCTACGGCATTCATTGTAAGCCCGCAGAAAAGGAAAGACATCATTGCTCCTATGAACACTCCCACCAGAACAACAGGATTCATCAAATCAACATGATAGTAGGCCATGATATCCGGAATGGTTGCCTGAGCGGCATCAACGACTTCACCGGAAACATTCACTATCTGCTTTCCGATGTGGGAAAGTCCTATTTTTATTTCTTCTATATATGATGCAAGAAGAGCCAGGCCTGTAAGGGCAGCGGAGCCTATGGCAAATCCCTTTCCGGTCGCGGCAGTGGTATTTCCAAGGGCATCAAGCACATCGGTACGTTTACGTACTTCCGGGTCAAGCCCGCTCATCTGAGCATTTCCGCCGGCATTGTCAGCTATAGGCCCATATGCATCAGTTGCAAGAGTGATTCCGAGAGTGGAGAGCATGCCGACTGCCGCAATTCCGATTCCATAAAGCCCGAGACTCAGGCTTTGAGCGGAGAAAGAAAGGTCAAACCCGTTGGCACAAAGATATGCAAGCAAGATTGCAACAGCTATGGTCACCACCGGTATGGCAGTTGAAAGCATGCCCAAGCCGACACCGGAGATAATTACAGTAGCAGGTCCAGTCTCTGCACTTTCTGCCAATTTTTGGGTCGGACGATAAGAATGCGAGGTATAATATTCGGTAGACTGGCCTATTATGACGCCTGCAACAAGCCCCGTCACAACAGAAAGCGATATCTGCCACCAGTTCTCCATGCCAAGAAGCCACATTATAAGGAATGTCGCCCCCGCAATGAGAATGGAACTGAAATTCGTACCGAGACTCAATGACCTCAGAAGCTGCTTCATACCGGCACCTTCTTTCGTGCGCACCATGTATATTCCGATAATGGACAGTACAACTCCGACGGCTGCAATCAGCATAGGGGCAAATATTGCACGCAACTGCAGGTCAGTCCCTCCTACATAATAGGCAGAAGCGCCAAGAGCACATGTAGCCAATATGGATCCGCAATAAGACTCATAAAGGTCAGCTCCCATTCCGGCGACATCTCCCACATTGTCACCCACATTGTCGGCAATGGTTGCCGGATTGCGCGGGTCATCTTCAGGAATGCCGGCCTCGACTTTGCCGACAAGGTCTGCTCCAACATCAGCCGCCTTAGTATAAATTCCGCCTCCTACACGTGCAAAAAGCGCCTGTGTAGAGGCTCCCATACCGAATGTCAACATGGTAGTGGTTATAATCACAAGGTTGTGAGGATCATCTGCAGGATAGAAACTTGAAAGTATCAGCCACCAGATGGCGATATCAAGCAGGCCAAGCCCCACGACAGTCAGCCCCATTACGGCACCGCTGCGAAATGCCACTTTCAGACCGGAATCAAGAGAGCGCATTGCCGCATTGGCAGTACGGGCTGATGCATAAGTAGCCGTTTTCATGCCCACAAAGCCTGCAAGCCCGGAAAAGAACCCGCCGGTAAGGAAGGCAAACGGCACCCACGGATTCTGAACTTTGCAGACATAAGCCAAAACGGCAAAAAAGACTGCCAATACAATGAAAACCACAGTCACGACTTTATATTGCTGCTTCAGGTATGCCATCGCTCCCTCCCTTACGAATCTGGCGATTTCTTTCATAGTCACAGTACCTTCACTTTCCTTCATCATCTGACGGAAAAACAAGTAGGCAAACAGCAGCGCCACAATCGAGGCAGCCAGCACAAGGTAGAACAGATTAGTCATAATGCTATGTTTTGTTGTTATGTGCAGAACGTTGCAGGCCCGGAACCAATGCCGGAATGACAAATTTATTTAGTTTATTGATAAAAACAAGCCCTCTCGAGTATCATTTTTAAGCAAATTGGTGCAATATTTTAACAAACTTTAAATAAAAGTAAGCATCCATTGACTTTTTTGTTATCTTTGCAATGTTCCGGATTTTGGTCAACCGGACAATTCCTCTCCAACAACAAGAAACCGGCAATCAGACATTGCATGACATACAAAAACCGGACACCTGAAAAGGCATCCGGTTTTATTATGTGCAGTCTGTATGACTGCCGTGATTGTCTGATTACTCAGCTGCTGGTGCCTCTGCTGCAGGAGCAGCCTCGGCAGCCTTCTTCGAGCTGCGGCGTGTTGTCTTCTTGGCAGCCTTAGGAGCAGCCGAAGCAAGAGCAGCCTCGTTGAAATCAACGAGCTCGATGAGAGCCATGTCAGCACCGTCACCATGACGGAAACCAGTCTTAAGGACACGTGTGTATCCGCCTGGACGATCAGCGATCTTAGGAGCGATCGTACGGAAGAGCTCTGTTACGGCCTCCTTGTTCTTGAGATAGCTGAACACGACACGACGTGAGTTAGTCGAATCGTCTTTTGACTTGGTGATAAGCGGTTCAACATAAACCTGCAGAGCCTTAGCCTTGGCAACAGTAGTCACGATTCTCTTGTGCTGAATCAGTGAGGTAGCCATGTTGGCGAGGAGAGCTTTACGATGACCACTCTTGCGACCAAGGTGGTTGATTGCTTTATTATGCCTCATATTGCTTAAACGTTCTTTTTCTTAGGTTCAATATTATACTTGGTGACATCCATTCCGAATGAGAGCTTCATCTTCTCCACAAGCAGGTCAATCTCATTGAGTGATTTGCGGCCGAAGTTCCTGAACTTCATGAGCTCAGCCCTTGAATAAGAAACAAGGTCTGCAAATGTATCAATGTCTGCCGCCTTCAGACAGTTGTATGCCCTCACAGAGAGTCCCATGTCAGAAAGCTTGGTAAGAAGCAGATGTCTCAGGTGGAGTGACTCCTCGTCAAGCTCCTTTGACTCAGACTCGATTGAACTTTCAAGAGAAAGCTTCTTGTCGTCTGTGAAAAGCTTGAAGTGATAAATCAGAATGTTAGCAGCCTCCTGAAGAGCTATGTTAGGAGTGATGGAACCATCGGTCACAATCTCCAGGTTAAGCTTTTCATAATCGGTCTTCTGCTCTACACGCCAGTTCTCCACGGTCCAGTTAACGTTCTTGATCGGAGTATAGATGGCATCTACCGGAATGGTTCCGATAGGAGCATCAGAGTCCCTGTTCTCGTCAGCCGGAACGAAACCGCGTCCTTTGCTGACAACAAGAGTCATCTCGATCTTCACAGCCGGCTCGAGGGAGCAGATGTGCAGTTCAGGGTTAAGCACCTTGAAAGAAGACAATCCTTTTGAGATGTCCTCAGCGGTAAACTCCTGCTTGCCGCTGATCACGATGTTTGCTACCTCTGAGTCAACAGTCTCCACCATTCTCTTGAAACGAACCTGCTTGAGGTTGAGGATGATGTCCTGCATACCCTCGATCACGCCGGGGATCGGAGCGAACTCCTGATCAACACCGGAAACTTTGACCGATGTGATAGCAAAACCTTCCAGAGAAGACAATAAGATACGACGGAGTGCATTGCCGATAGTCTGTCCGTATCCAGGCTCCAACGGTCTGAATTCGAAACGGCCTACGGTGTCTGTTCCTTCGAGCATTATCACCTTGTCCGGTTTCTGAAATGCCAAGATTGCCATATTAATTCTTTTTTGGGGTGTTAATCATTACTTAGAATACAACTCGACGATAAGCTGCTCGTTGATGTTCTCCGGAATCTCTGTCCTTACAGGAACATTGAGATACTTTCCGGTGAGAGCTTTTGCGTCAAATTCTATCCATGAGTACTTGGCCGCAGATGCCACGCTGTTTGCAATGACCTCAAGGCTCTTTGACCTCTCTCTGACAGCAACTACATCACCCGGCTTAACAAGAGCTGAAGGGATGTTGCAGACTACACCGTTGAGAGTGATGTGAGCATGTGAGACAAGCTGACGGGCAGCAGCTCTTGTAGGAGCGACACCCATACGGTACACGATGTTGTCGAGACGGGACTCGAGAAGGATCACGAGGTTCTCACCTTTCTGGCCCTTCATGCGTGAAGCTTTCTCATAGAGATTGCGGAACTGCCTCTCGAGAAGACCATAAGTATATTTAACCTTCTGCTTCTCCTTGAGCTGAATACCGTACTCTGATTTCTTTTTGCGCTTGCTTGCAAGTCCGTGCTGTCCCGGAGGATAATTCCTTTTCTCAAAGTCCTTGTCTGTTCCGAAAATCGGCTCGCCGAACTTACGTGCGATCTTAGTGCTTGGTCCAGTATATCTTGCCATAGTAGTATATCCTTTAAAATGTTACAAAATTAAACTTTACGACGGCCTTTTGGTCTACAGCCATTGTGTGGCATTGGAGTAACGTCGATGATCTCTGTAACCTCGATACCTGCACCATGGATAGTTCTGATTGCTGACTCACGTCCGGCACCAGGACCTTTCACGTATGCTTTCACCTTGCGGAGTCCAAGGTCGTATGCAGTCTTTGCAGCATCCTCAGCTGCTACCTGAGCTGCGTAAGGAGTGTTCTTCTTTGAACCCCTGAAGCCGCTCTTACCTGCAGATGACCAGCTGATGACCTGACCGATACTGTTTGTAAGGGTAACGATCACGTTATTGAAGGTTGATGAAATATGGGCCTCGCCATAAGCTTCAACCTTGACAACTCTCTTCTTAGTTGATGTTGTTTTCTTTGCCATAATTCATCTCAATTATTTAGTTGCCTTCTTCTTGTTTGCAACAGTTTTCTTCTTACCCTTTCTTGTACGGGCATTGTTCTTGGTGCTCTGTCCGCGTACCGGAAGACCGATACGATGGCGGATTCCTCTGTAGCAACCGATATCCATCAGACGCTTGATGTTCATCTGGATAGTTGAGCGGAGCTCTCCTTCGATCTTGTACTCGTTAGCGATAACGCTACGGATGCCTGAGATCTGCTCGTCGTTCCACTCACCAACTTTTGTATCGAAATCAATTTCGAGCTGAGAAAGGATCTTCCTTGCAGAGCTGCGACCGATACCGAAGATATAGGTAAGACCTATCTCTCCTCTTTTGTTGTTAGGTAAATCAACACCGGCTATTCTTGCCATAATTATCTTAACTTTATTTGTTTATACAACTAAAAATTATCCCTGGCGCATCTTGAATTTAGGATTCTTTTTGCAGATCACGTAGAGACGACCCTTACGCTTCACGATCTTGCAGTCCTCGCTGCGCTTCTTGATGGATGCTTTTACTTTCATTTTCTTAACGTTTTATTTGTATCTGAAAGAAATTCTTCCTTTTGATAAATCATAAGGTGACATCTCAACTTTAACCCTGTCACCAGGCAGGATTTTGATATAATTCATCCTCATCTTGCCTGAGATGTGAGCAATGATGACGTGACCGTTCTCGAGTTCAACTTTGAACATCGCGTTCGGAAGAGTCTCTACAATGACTCCTTCCTGTTCAATTGCTGATTGTTTTGGCATCGATAATCACTTTAAAATTTAACATTATTCTCAATGAAGTCAAAGGAAGACAACAGTTCAGCCTGGCCTTTTCTGACAACAACCGTAAGCTCGAAGTGCGCTGACTTTGCATGGTCCTCAGTGTGTACTGCCCAACCGTTTCGTGCCAAATACACATTTCTGGTCCCCGCATTAATCATCGGTTCGATACAGATTGTCATTCCATCAATAAGCCTTATGCCCTGGCCCTTCCTTCCATAATTCGGAACTCCCGGGTTTTCGTGCATATTCTTACCGATTCCGTGTCCTTCAAGTTCGCGGACTACGGAGAACCCGAATGACTCAGCATACGTTTGCACCGCGTGTCCAATATCGCCAATCCTGTTTCCGGCAACCGCAGCGGCAATACCCCTGTAAAGGGATTCCTTGGTAACGTCAAGAAGCTTCCTGGTCTGTGCATCAACCTCTCCTACAGGAAAAGTATATGCAGAGTCTCCATTATAGCCTTTATAGAACGTACCGCAGTCAACTGAAACGATGTCCCCCTCGCGAAGGACGTAATCCGACGGAAATCCATGGACTACCACATCATTCACAGAGATACAGAGTGCTGCAGGAAAGCCGTCATACCCCAAGAAACTCGGGACAGCTCCGTGGTCACGGATAAAGGTCTCGGCCACCCTATTCAACTCAAGAGTTGTCACACCAGGGGCAACCATCTTTCCGACCTCAGCCAATGTACGGGAAACGAGAATCCCGTTCTCCCGCATCAGCGCTATCTCTTCTTCTGTCTTTGGCCTTATCATCTTCAATGAACTTCTTTTGAGATTACATGCCGGAACGTCCTTTCAGACGACCGGTCTTCATCAGTCCGTCATAGTGACGCATCAGAAGGTGGCTTTCAATCTGCTGGAGAGTGTCCAGAACAACACCCACGAGAATAAGGAGGGATGTACCTCCATAGAAGCTCGCGAACTGGTTGTTCACTCCGCAAAGCATTGCAAATGCAGGGAGAATGGCAATCATTGCAAGGAAAATGGAACCGGGAAGAGTTACCCTTGACATAACCGAGTCAATGAACTCCGCGGTTTTCTTTCCCGGCTTCACTCCAGGGATGAATCCGCCGTTCTTTCTCATATCATCAGCCATCATGGTAGGGTTTACCGTAACGGCAGTATAGAAATATGTGAAAAGTACTACGAGGATTGCAAATACAGCGTTATACCAGAAACCGGTATAGTTGCTCATTACGGCAGCAAAGCCCTGAGTTGCCTCAAAC
>DBLW01000149.1 GCA_002298075.1 Bacteroidales bacterium UBA714
TCGGCTCAGACCCTGCGCTCGCTGACACATTCGCAGTGAAGAACTCGAATGCCCTGCTCGCGATAAGCCAGGCATCCGAGACGCTCTGCATACTTCTCATTCCTATTTTCATGAAACGTTTCGGAATCAAGAAAGTGATGCTCATCGCCATGTTCGCATGGGTTCTCAGATTCGGATTCTTCGGACTCGGACAGCCTGACATGCCGGGCGTTCTCCTCTTCATCCTCTCATGCATAGTCTATGGAGTGGCATTCGACTTCTTCAACATATCAGGCTCGCTCTACGTCAATGAGAACACAAGCACAGACATCAGGTCATCAGCACAGGGACTGTTCATGCTCATGACAAACGGTCTTGGAGCATCAATAGGAACACTCGCCGCCGGAGCCGTAGTGGAATCCGTAGTCTTCAATGCAGCAGAACCGAGCTGGAGCACAGCATGGTACATATTCGCAGCCTACGCCCTCGTGGTGGCAATCCTTTTCATGATTCTCTTCAAGGAACCCGCCAAGAAAACTGCCTGAAATCATCAGGACGGCATCCTGAACTTCGGGAAAAGCTGATGGTCAAAGCTGAAAGAAGCGACCAAGGCGCCATAAAGTCTACAACACAATCACTTAGCCAATAACGGGTTTTATAATTTTTATACCTGTTATTGGCTAAGGTATTTTATGGACAGCCGTTATGATAATGCCCTCCGGCAAAAGCATAAGACCCTATCATTCAACAATCTACGTAACTGCGGGTGTGCAGATTGCACGCTCCGGCAATCTAATAAACTAATATACAAATGGTTGCAATCTGGAGTAAGATGCAAGGTTGCTCCCGTTGAACGGAGCAAGTCAGGCAAGAGCAAGGCTGGCAGGCCACAATCAGGCCGGGAAACCGGCAAGTTCAATGCAGACTACCCGAAAATGGCGTTGAGAACAGCTGCAAGACGATAGCCGGCCTTCTGTATCTGTCTGTCGGCAAGCACCTTGGCCTTCAGATTGAATTCCTTGCCCAAGACATCTCCCGGTCGCGCCCAATCATATACCACACGGCAATCACGGGCATTTTCCCTTTCCCAGTCAACCGGAGTCCCCGAGCAGATGCTGCGCACTTCCCTGCGTGACAGGCTGCCCAGTATGTGACCATATTCCATGAAGCCCCATTTGTGTACCCTTTCAAGCACTGCATCATCCCACACATAATGGTATGTCACCTCATTTCCGCCGTAAATCACCTTGAATCCTTTTACCCCCGGATATTTGACATGGCCCGGACAATGCATGTCTGCGACCAGATGTATCATCATCTTTATTCCGACGGCCACCGTAGAATCGTCCATTTCCTTCCAGTCCTCCATACGTCCAATCAGACGGGTAAGCTCAAGCACAGCATCGCCGCGATATTCCCCCTCCTTGAAATTCGTGCCCATGCAAGGCTCGCCAGACTCATCCACATATGCGGAATGCCACTTGGTCGTATGCCTGTACTCCGGCCAGTCCCGGACCTCATCCATCCAGGAAGACCAATACACGATTGAAGTATTCCCGAGATATCCATCTATGGTTTTCCTCGCCTTTGGGGTAAGGTTCCGTTCAGCAATATGGCAGATTGCATCATGGCCTATACGCCCCCAGGCACCCATTTCAACAGAATGCAGCAGCAGATATGCGGAAGCAATGATGCACAATGGCATTCTGATTTTCATTTTCATTTTCATTTTCATTTTCATTTTGACAATTTTTTAACAATTTCATGATATGGTAAAAGCCGTTAGCATAAGCAAGATAAACTAAAGACGGCAGCATAAACAAAGTTTACTTTGGCCATGCCGACATCAAAGCATCTGTATGCCAGGCAGAACACATACGCCACAGCATCTACATCCCGGCGGCAAGAGAGCGGTATTTCCCATACAGCACGTCAAAAATCTCATGCCGCGCCGCATCCGGAATATATTCCGCCACAAAATCCTGTCCCATAGCATCTTGTGCATGCCTTATATCGGGATGGATTCCGGCAACTACAGAGGCGAACATCGCGGCTCCGAGCGCACAGGCCTGCCCGCAGCCGGAAACCTTGATAGGCACTCCGAGGACATCGGCCATGGTCTGCATCACATATCTTGACTTGCGGGAAATCCCTCCGACAGCGATGACATCACCTATCGCCACACCCTCCTCAGTGAACCGTTCATTTATAGCCCTTGAACCGAAAGCGGTAGCCTCCACAAGAGCCTTGAACAAATGCGGAGCAGTGCAAGACATCGACAGCCCAGTAATCTTCGCCTTTACCCTCTGGTCCGAATCCGGAGTGCGCCTGCCGTTGAACCAGTCAAGGGCCACCATATCGTCCACTGTGACAGGAAGCTTCTCCGCCTCATCTGCCAATGACGGGATTATATTGTCCCTCATGAAACCGCCTCCGGAACCTGAAGAGGCAAGAGGCCACTCCAACAGACGGCTGAACCATGCATAAACGTCACCGAAAGCCGCCTGACCGGCTTCCATACCGACATATCCGGGGAGCACAGAACCGTCGACCTGTCCGCAGATTCCCTTTACCACACGGTTTCCGACATCTTCATAAGAAGCTACAGCCACATCACAGGTAGATGTACCCATCACTTTCACAAGGGCTCCCTGTGTAATCCCGGCCCCCACTGCACCGAAATGGCAGTCAATGGCACCTACTCCTATGGCAATGCCCTCAGCAAGCCCGAGCCTTGCAGCCCATTCGCCACACAAAGTACCTGCAAGAGTGTCTGAAGTGGCTGTCCTGTCATACAGATGTCCCTTGAATATAGCCAGCAACGGGTCCACAGCCTCAAGAAACTCCCATGAAGGCAGTCCTCCCCACGACTCATGCCACATAGCCTTGTGCCCCGCGGCGCAACGGCTTCTTACCACATGTTCCGGACGGGTATCCCCAGAAAGTACCGCCGCCATCCAGTCACAGTGCTCAATCCACGAGCAGGCATCCTCCGCCAATTCCGGACTTGACCTGAGCGCATGAAGCATCTTTGCCCAAACCCACTCGCAGGAATATTTGCCTCCGCAATAGCGCGTATAGTCAACATCCCATCCCGCGGCAATCACGTTTATCCTGTCCGCCTCCGCCATTGCCGTATGATCCTTCCACAGCATGAACATGGCGTCCGGATTGGAGGCATGCCTGTCAAGAAGAGCCAGCGGAGTACCGTCAGAATCCGTAAGGACAGGAGTCGATGCGGTTGTGTCAAACGAGATGCCCGCCACACGCGATGCCACGGACGGCTCGGCAGACTTTGCCTTGGACAGCATGCCTTTAACACATTCGGCAAATGATTCGATGTAATCAGAAGGGTGCTGGCGGTACATGTTCCGGGAAGTGTCGCAGAACAGGCCTGCCTTCCAGCGCGGGTAATATACCACTTCCTGGGCCAATATGCGCCCGTCGGCAGTATCCACAAGAATGCAGCGTACAGAATCGGTCCCGAAATCCGCGCCGATTACATATAATGGTTTCATACTATCAATTTTTTGGTTTCACGACAAGGCCCTTACCTGCGTCTCTTCCGTCCAGGAAGTACGGATGAGAGGATGAAGCCCGCAAAGAATATTGTCAGCGTACCGAGCACTATTGCCAGATTCAGATTTATGAATTGCGGCAACGGGAACAATTTCTGCCCGAAAGTGACATAGATTACCGTGACCAGTCCGAGCACGGTAGCTATCGCAGCCTGACCTGAAGTGGTCCGCTTCGTGAACATTCCGAGAAGGAAGAGTCCAAGCATTCCGCCGGAAAGCACACTCTGCATCGACCACCACACGGTAAGGGCACTCTTCACATTCATGACAGCCACTGCCACTCCTATCGAAAATATAGTGAGCGCCACTGTCATTACACGCAAGAATCTTATATTATTCCCCTCCGTAGCCTTTCCCGGAAAGAATTTCTTGAAATAATCCTCAAGCAGAACTGTAGAGCCGGAATTAAGGGTAGCCGCTATCGTACTCATTGCCGCAGCTATGATTGCTGCTATAAGCAAGCCGGACACCCCATGCGGAAGCATATGCACGATATACCAAGGATAAACAGAATCGGACTGCTCCGCCACCTCCGCCGGAATCACTCCCGGATGCGTAGCCTGGAAAATCCACAGCCCTGTGCCTATAAGGACGAACATGAGCGTGACAGGCACATACAGCATGGCTCCATGAAAAGCGGACTTGCGCGCGGACTTCAAATCCTTTGCCGCGACATACCTCTGCGTAAAGCTCTGGTCTATTCCGAAATTCTGAAGATTGATGAATATTCCATACACGAAAGACACCCAGAAAGTCTCAGTACTCCAGTCGGACAGCGAAAGAGAGCCGAGAGAGAATTTGCCCGCATCCCAAGCCATCCTAAGACCGCTTCCAAGACCGTCAGGCATGTTCAGCACAAGGCTGGCCATGACGGCAAGCGTGCCGGCTATCAGCACAAGCGACTGTATCGCATCTGCCCATATGACAGCCTTGAAGCCGCCCATCATCGAATAAAGCATTGTAAGAACGCCAGTTACGATGATTATGGCAAGACTTGAAAAGCCAAGGGCAGACTTCAGGGTAAGGGCAAGCAGGAACAGGATTACCCCGCTCCTCGCGCTCTGCATTATAAGGAAGCATGCGCTCGCATAAATACGTGCCCAAGGCCCGAAACGCTCCTCAAGATAGGTATAGGCCGAAATGCTGTTGGTCTTTCTGTAAAAAGGCACGAACCAGACTGACGCCATAAGTGCCGCAACAGGAATCGTGAGAGTCAGCACATAGCAGTTCCAGTTGGTCAGGCAAGCCTTTGCGGGAAGCGCCAGGAAAGATATGGAACTTACCAGGGTCGCAAAAATGGACAGGGCAATTGCCCAGCCTGGAATCCTTCCGCCTCCGGACATGAAAGTTCCTGCATCCCCGGAATCTTTCTTGAAATAAAACGAACAGCCGAATAGCGTAACTCCGAGAAGATATACGGCAATCACGGCAATGTCCAATATACTTATCTGCATGGCGTCAATCTTTCCTGAAGTTACCTATCGCATTCCTGAAGCCCTCCATCATGGCTCCGTAGTCACAGCGAATCGCTATGAAATCCACTCCGCGCTTCTTCCAGGCGGCATATTCACTGTCAAGTGAGGCTCCAAGAAGAAGTCCGGCCTCCTTCACCTTGCGCGCGACATAGTCATATGTTCCGGCAACCTCAGGGTCATACCACTGCCTCGATTTTCCCATGGAAGCGGAAAGGTCATAAGGTCCGACGAGAATGGCATCTATTCCTGGCACGCCAAGAATGCTGTCAATGTTACGCACGGCCTCTATATGTTCAATCTGCAGAACCACAAGCGGTTCATGCTTCGCCATTTCCCAATACTCGTCTATTTCTTTCGCACCATAGCCCACGCAACGTCTGAAACCGCAGCCGCGGGTACCTTCAAGCGGATACCTCATCGCTTCCACGGCTCTTCTTGCATCATCGGCATTCATTATCATCGGCACGATGATACCGGCAGGCCCGAAATCAATCACACGTTTTATCTCCGTATGGTCGCAGGCCGGCACACGGTAGAATGAAGCGCAGTCAGTCCCCCTGACGGCCATAAGATGCAACATCGCAGAATTACGGTCCATCACGCCATGCTCACCGTCAATGAATACCCAGTCAAATCCGGCCTCAGCAACAAGTTCAGTAACGGAAGGGTCGGTAAATGTGACCAGGCCTCCCAAAGCGCATTCTCCGGAACGCGCCTTAGCAAGAAACTTCTCAAGATTATTGATTTTCATATAATTGGGGTTTTAATTCATTTAACAACAGGTATCTCATAATCCCACTTGATGCCGAAACGGTTAGTCAGTTCGATTTTGACAGGTCCGGCGGAAGGGTCCGGCACAGCCGAGAAAAAATGACGGCTGTTGCTCGGAGTGCTGTATGACGGGATGTTCCCGTCCGGGAATGCTTCATTTATATTCTTTATGAAAACAGGGCTATAGTCATTCACACGTGTCATCGGAGCTTTGGCAGAACTGCCCTGATGCCACATGACCGTCCATTTTTCATCCATATCCCACACATTCAAAAGAACCGCTTCAGGATGAGCCTCGCTCTGACCAGGTCTGACTATCTCAGCCTGGGACATGGGGCCGTCACCGAACTCCACCGAACGGAATATCCAGCTCAAATCACCGTCACGCCTGTCGAAAATCTTATATCCCCTCGGAGTGCCGTCACGGCAATAGTCCGCAACCCACCATGCTCCAAGAAAACCAGAGATATTATGGTCAATCATGTTTTCACCAAGCGTCAGCGTATTATGCACATGAGTATGTCCGGTTATGAAATCAACCTCATGCCCGGCCAGGATTTCCAGCACCTGGCCGCCTCCACGGATAGGATCTTTCTCATACCAGCGGTGGAAAGGAATATGCTGGGCCACATAGACATGCACATCATCCGGCACAAGTTCCATAAGCCCCCGCAGAAATCCTATTGCCTCAGGAGGATAGCCTTCATCGAACTTTTTGTTTCCATTGTATATCACGGTATTCAGGCCAACCACGATATCACGTCCAATATAGAATGCATAATTAAGCGGACCGAACACTTTCTTGAAATCCTCCGCAGCCTTTTCTCCGGACGACTTGGCATTATAGTCATGGTTGCCGATGACGGCATAGAAAGGCACACCGGTTTCTTTCATCATCGACTTATACTCCGGAAGCAATTCCATTGCGTCCTGCACCACATCCCCGAGACAGATTCCTGCCGTGAAGCGTTCTGCGGCCCTCGCCTTGCATACTGACGAGAGATCGGCCAAAGGAGCCGCACAGA
>DBLW01000148.1 GCA_002298075.1 Bacteroidales bacterium UBA714
CCTCATATTTGAGCAAGGCAGCAATATCCCCGTCAACCACGTCACGCACATCTGTGAGCAAGCCTATTATGCCAATCTTCTTCCCTGCCTTCCTGACAATCACATAAGGTTTCACAAGCTTCTCGAGAGGAGTTCCGGCAAAATCATAATTGGCACATACCACAGGCACTTTCAGACTGCGCAGTCTCCTGGCAAGCTCATCCATCCCGTTGTCGAACTCATGATTGCCAAGACATGCGGCATCAAACTTCATTGCATTAAGCAGAGAAATCTCTATGTCACCGTGAAGTTCGGAAAAATAAGATGTCCCTTGTCCGAAATCACCAGCATGCAGAAGCAGGACATTCCTCTTGCCGGCCTCATCCCGTACCTGACCTATATATGCAGCCTGCTCTATCACCCCTCCGAGTCCTGTCTCCTTGCCGGAGCGCTCCGCCTCAATATGGCTGTGGGTATCGTTAACATGAAGCACCGTCAGCTGCTGAGCCGAAACAGACAGGGCAAACAACATTGAAAGCACGGCACAAAATGCACCTCTAATATTATTATAAATTTTCATGTCCGGTTTAATTTCAAAAATCCAATATGACCACGCGCCCGTCCGCCTGCGAGACTATAGGCCTTCCGGCAGCAGCATCAGCATAGACACGCTCCAGGACCGCATCAATGATGTCAACATCAAACTTCTCTATCTCAAGGGCATCACATCCGAGCATCAGCCCGTCCCCTCCGTTAAGCAGGAAAGAGATGGTAGCCATGCCGTACACCTTGTCATCATCAAGAGGCTCTCCCCCGATTTCAAGCGACACGACCTTGCCGTCCCTGGCAACTACCCTAACACCTCCAAGCACCTGAAAACGCGATGCGGCCATCTTCTCTATTATTCTGCGTATCGTACTTCCCTTGTGTTCCACATACGCAAGCTGGTTCTTGAACGGGAACATGGAAATCATGTCGTCAAGCATGACGTCACCCTTTGGCATATTGACACGGATCCCGCCGAAATTGCCGACACCGATATCAACCTTTTTCCCAGCAAGAGCGGCAGTCTTGTCCATAATGATTCCTATAAACCAATTGGACAATGGCCCCTCCGGATATGTCACCTCCATCGCTTCGGGAGAATAGGCTATGACTTCTTTCACTCTTGCCATTTCAGGCTGGGCATCCATCACAATCCTTGCGGCTTTCGCAGCCGGAGAATTGCGTCTGAACACCTCACCGGAAGGTGCTATATAGCGGCATCCCCTGAATCTTCCGAGCGCCTCAGCCACATTATCCCTGCGAGTCGCCGTGCATCCGGTCCTGCTTCCGTCCATCAGCACGGATTCCCATGAATATTCCTGAGCAGCGGCATCCTGATAAGCCGCCGTCATAAATGCAGCAGCAAATGCGGCCGCAAACAGACAAATCTTCCTCATAATTTCATAAAGAAATTTCACAAAACGCCGCATCAGTCCTGCTTGAGCCACTTCCACAGGTCCTTGAACGTGGTCTTCTTGCCGAACATAAGTATTCCAATCCTATAAATCTTCGCCGACATCCAGGCGCATGCCACAAAAGCAGCAACCAAGAGCACAATGGAAAGGGCAAGTTCCCATGCAGGCACACCGAAAGGAATACGGGCCAGCATCACTATTGGAGAAGTGAAAGGAATCATTGAACCCCAGAACACAACAGCGCTGTCAGGAGCCTTGAAAGCATAGAAAGCTATGAAGAAAGCTATCAGAAGCGGGATTGTGACCGGGATCTGAAGCTGCTGAGTATCCGCCTCATTCTCAACGGCAGAACCTATAGCGGCAAACAATGACGCATAGAGCAGATATCCCAGCGCAAAATAAACGATGAATCCAAGGATAAGCTGGACGTAATTAAGCTCGCTCAAAGTTGACATTATGGCTCCAAGCTCGCTTTGGTCCGCAATTTCAGCGGCAGACGGCATAGCCATTCCTGCTGCCTCCATCATATCCTGGTCCATGCCCAGCCCCTGTGCCATCTGGTTCATCTGCTCAGTCTGTACAGAAGTGCTGTCCATTATCGAATCAAAACCGATGAACGCGGAAACTCCCGTAACAAGAACCGCCGTAAGGACTACCCACAGCAGGAACTGTGTAAGGGCCACACATGCCACACCAATGATTTTGCCGAACATCAGCTCAGTAGCTTTCACGGACGACACCAGCACTTCCACAACCCTGCTTGCCTTTTCCTCAATGACGCTCTGCATGACCATTCCGGAGAACATGGCGATGAACATGTAGATAATCATGGAAAGCACCAGAGAGATTATCATATATACCTCAGACGAAGAAAGTTTCTCCTCACCGTCCTCTCCGAGCGTATATGTCGTCACTGACACATCGGACTTGACCTCCGACATAATCTGCTTCAGGTCCCCCACATCATAAAGGCCCAGCCTCCAGTCCTCAATGGCATCATCAACCTTTGAGCCGATGGCCTCCTTCATGTCAACGCTCAGCGGCGAAGATGAATAAGCCGTTACCGAAACCGACCTTGAGACGGAATCAATCGGAGATATCACAACCATCGCATCAAGCCCGTAGCCCTTGAAATGCGCCTTAAGGCTGTCCGGATGCTCTGCCGAATAATCTGTATAGGCGACAGCGTCCGTGCTCACGAACTTCTCCATGACGATTCCGGACTGGTCGATTATGCCGACCCGCTTGCCATTGTCCTCGGCAAAGAACATTATAAGGCTCGGCACAATGCAGATGGCCGCAAAAAATACCGGGCCGAGGAATGTTATCAGAAGAAACGATTTCTTTTTTACACGTGTAAGATATTCACGTGCTATGACAGTCTGTATATTCCTGAATTTCATGGCTTATTCCTCCTCTGTTACAAGTTTGATGAAAATATCATTCATCCTCGGCACAAGTTCCTTGAATGAATTGACCGTGACACCGCGCGAAAGCACATCGGACAAAACGGCATTTCCGCAGCTGCCGCCATCAAGCGAGAGCACCGCAGTATGACGCCCTCCCTCATCCCCGTCCGAAAGTACGGTATAGATTCCTTCAGCAGAGGATATCGCTCCGCCGGTATATACCAGCTCCACATTATTGTTTCCGTATTTGCGGCGGATTTCATCCACACCTCCGGATATCACGACATGGGACTTGTTTATCAAGGCGATATTATCACACAGTTCCTCAACAGACTCCATATTGTGTGTCGAGAGTATTATTGTCGCCCCTTCTTCCTTGAGACGGAGAATCTCCTCACGTATCACCTGCGCATTCACAGGGTCGAAGCCCGAGAAAGGCTCATCCAGAATGAGCAGAGACGGCTTGTGGACCACTGTGGTTATGAACTGTACCTTCTGGGCCATTCCCTTTGAAAGTTCCTCAACCTTCTTGTTCCACCAGCTCTCTATGCCGAACTTCACGAACCACTTCTTAAGTTCAGCAGCCGCATCCCTCGAACTCATGCCTTTCAGACGGGCAAAATACATAGCCTGCTCACCGACCTTCATCTTGCGGTACAGTCCGCGTTCCTCAGGAAGATAGCCTATTTTCTCCACATCATCCTGGGTTATCGGACGGCCGTCAAACAGGACTGAACCCCCGTTAGGAATGGTTATACGGTTGATTATCCTTATCAGAGTCGTCTTTCCAGCCCCGTTAGGGCCGAGAAGTCCGAAAATCTGTCCTTTCGGGATGTCAACCGACACATGGTCAAGAGCAATTTTCTCACCGAAGCTCTTGCACACATCTTTACATTGGATTATTCCCATGGTCTTTGTATTTAATTGTTTCTTTCATATTCTTTTCAGGCGTCCCTTTATTTTCAGGAGCCCCTGCGGGGCCTACGCATTCAGTATCTTTGCAGTAAGCTCAACCATAAGCTCAGCAGGAGAAGCCTCCCCGACGTCACCGCCCTTGCCCTTATAGTCATACTCCTTCAGCAGAGCGATAATTCCCATGCACTTGCGCACGGGATAATTCCGCACCGCCGTGTCATATTCCGCGAAAAAGTACGGATTGACACCGAGCACCCTTGCCTTGGCACCGCTGTCCGGACGTTGGCCCGAGGAAAGCAGCGCCCCGTATTTGA
>DBLW01000205.1 GCA_002298075.1 Bacteroidales bacterium UBA714
GAAATCATATATCGTGCATTGCGCGGACAGGCCACTCCGGAAGAGGAGAAAATGCTTGCAAAGTGGTACAGGGAATCTCCGGAAGAATGCAGCAGGGAAATAGAGGCGATTCATTCCATAATAGACCTTACCGGCATGTCCGGCTTGACGGCTGCAGGATCTGCCTCACGGACAAATGCGAAGGAAGTTCCCGTCAGAAAAGCGGCAGGAAGGCACAGGTTTGCATGGTTTGCGGCTATTTCATCCGCAGCGGCAATCGCGCTCGCCATTGTCACCGGATATATATCCCATGAGCTTACCTATGACTCTATATCGTCACAGATGACCTCAGTAGAGGCTCCTTTGGGAGAACATTTCATCATCACATTGCCCGACAGCTCCTCAGTGCACCTTAATTCGGGAGCAAGAATCGAATATCCTGTCGTGTTCCGCAAAGACAAGAGGGAGGTATATCTAACGGGAGAAGCAATGTTCGATGTTGTACATGACGAATCAAAGCCGTTCATAGTCAAGACATTCGCCTCGGAAGTAAGCGTTCTGGGAACAAAATTCGACGTGGAGGCATATAAGGAAAACAGCATATTCACCACGACACTGCTCGAAGGACGGGTAAAGGTGGTAAATCTCTCTGACCCGGAACACAAAGGAGTGATACTCAATCCGAACGATGTGATAAGGATTGAGAACGGAATCATGAAAATGGAAAAAATAAGCGGCCAGGACGACATATGCTGGACAAGAGGACTCATCAAGATTGGCGGAAAGACATTCGACCGAATCATGAGAGACTTTGAAAAAGCATTCGGAGTCACCATTGAGATACAGAGGCAGCAGCTTCCGGACATCAGTGAAGTCAGCGGAAAAATCCGTGTGAACGACGGGGTGGCAAATGCCTTGAGAATCCTGCAGAGAACCGCAGACTTCAGATTCAGAATCAATGACGCGACCAACACTATAACAATCTATTAATAACCGTAAAACCACATTAATGACACAGGAGCCAGACACATTGCAATGATCCGGAGCGCACGGCTTTCCAGCTGCACGGCACAGCAACATACTGCACAGGAACACAGGAACACAGGACACAGGACACACGGCACATGGACATACTGCGCTGCGACACAGAGCAAGTCCATAACATGGTGCAAGACACTGCGGCAAGACAAAGTGCAGCATGACATTGTAAGGTAAGGCAAGACAAAGTAAAACAACACAAAGCAAGGTTACACTATACAAGGCAACCGCGGCAGCATCAGCAAGAAATCCGGATGCAGGCCCGGCACACACAAACAGAAAAAGGCGCGGCATAGAAATATCCGCTCCATAATACACTTTATCAAATCACATTATTAACGTATGACTAAAGCAACATTCTTAAACGCGTTCCGGAAAATTTCCGGAATTGTAGCGCTGCTGCTTCTGACATCTTGGCTGGCAACGGCCCAGAACAAGGATGCCGGCATAACGCTTAGCATGGAAAATGCTTCTATCGGGCAGGTTATCAAAGCGATTGAGCAACAATCCCGTTTCCTGTTCATCAACAAAGGTGTCGACATCCAGAAGAAAGTATCTGTGAATGTCAGCAATGTTCCCGTGCAGAAAGCACTGGAACAGATATTCAAAGGCACGGATGTGACATGGAGCCTTGACGGCACCTACATCATCCTGTCCATGAAATCCGCCAAGGCGGAGGAGGGACCGGCAACCGTGTCCGGATTCGTCACCGACGGACAGGGACAGCCCATTGCCGGAGCTGCCGTAATCATAGCCGGCACCTCGACCGGAGTTGTGACCGACTTTGACGGAAGCTACTCAATACAGGTGCCTTCCCCAGCGAAAGACAAGAGCCTTGAGTTCAACATTCTCGGCTATGAGACCAAGACAGTAAAGATAGGTGACAAGACCAGCATCAGCGTAACCCTTAACGAGGCGGCTACCGTGCTTGATGATGTTGTCGTTACGGCACTCGGCATCAAGCGTGAAGAGAAGGCCCTGAGCTACAACGTGCAGAAAGTTGACGGGGACATCGTGAACATCGTAAAGGACGCCAACTTCGTCAACTCGCTCTCAGGAAAAATCGCAGGTCTGCAGATTAACCAGAGCGCATCCGGAGCCGGCGGTTCCACCCGTGTAATCATGCGAGGAGTGAAGTCCATCAGCGGCAACAACAACGCTCTCTATGTGATAGACGGTATTCCTATGCCTAACCTCCGCTCCGCCCAGACAGAAGGATATTACGAGACTCCGGACGGAGGTGACTTCGAGGGCATCGCCAACCTCAACCCTGAGGACTTCGAATCAATGTCAATCCTCACGGGTGCCACGGCTGCCGCACTCTACGGCTCACAGGGAGCAAACGGCGTCATCCTCATCACGACCAAGAAAGGCCAGGAAGGCAAACTTCGCGTAAACTACTCGAACAACACGACCTTCTCCTCACCGTTCGTTATGCCACTGTTCCAGAACACATACGGAACAGATGCCACAGCGCCGTCAATGAGCTGGGGAAGCAAGCTTGAGACTCCGACCTCATATGACCCGGCGGACTTCTTCCAGACCGGATACAACACACAGAACTCACTTTCGGTATCTGCCGGAAACGAGATGAACCAGACATATTTCTCGGCTTCATCACTCAACTCAAGAGGACTGATAAACAACAACACATTCAACCGCTACAACTTCTCGATCCGCAACACTGCACAGCTCGTGAAAGACAAGCTCGTCCTCGACGTAAGCGGAAGCTACATGAGACAGTACAAGCGCAACCCTACCATCCAGGGACTTTATCACAACCCGCTCGTGGCGACATACCTGTTCCCGAGGGGAGACGATATCACCAAATACCAGATTTACGAAAGATATGACGCCAATGCCGGCTATATGAGGCAGTTCTGGCCGCTGGAGTTCGTGGACGGAGTAGAAAACCCTTACTGGGAGACCAACAGGGAGCTTTTCGAGAACACGGCTCACCGCTACACCTTCACCGGAACACTCAAATGGAACATCACCAAATGGATGTGGGTGACAGGAAGGGCACGTCTGGACAACACCTCAATGAATTATACGAGGAAGATCTACGCGTCATCAAACACGCTCTTCGCTTCCGAGTTCGGTAACTATCAGGACAACAAAATCAACCACAACAACTTCTATGGTGACGTTCTCCTGACCATCGACAAGAAGTTCTTCAATAACGACTTCTCACTCCTCTTCAACCTCGGAGCCAGCATCATGGACGACGTGCACAATGCGTCCGGATTTGAGGGCCATCTTGCCACGATAGCCAACAAGTTCTCTGTGAACAACATAAGCATGACGCATTCGCAGACAAGGCCTTACGCCGACCGTTACCGCGACCAGACACAGGCAATCTACACGACCCTCCAGCTCGGATACAAAGGCATGCTCTACCTCGACGCGACATTGCGCAACGAGTGGCCTTCACAGCTCGCCTTCACCAAGACTCCGAACATGCTTTACCCGTCCGTAGGTCTGTCAGCCGTCATCTCATCAATGGCCAACCTCAAGCCGGCAGGAATCTCGTTCCTTAAGGTCAGAGGCTCATATGCTGAGGTCGGAAACGCCCCTCAGCGCTACATCACAGGCGTGAACACGCCTATAAAGACAGGCGGCATCATCGAGTCGGACACATATGCCCCTGCGGTGAACCTCACCCCCGAGCGCACCAAGTCATGGGAGGCCGGAATGAACGTGAAATTCCTCGAGGACATGATATGGCTCGACCTCACGTACTACAACACCAACACTTACAACCAGCTCTTCGAGTATGACGCAGCTCCCGCAACAGGTTACAAGAAGGCATACATCAATGCCGGAAAAGTGAACAACTGGGGTCTGGAGGCCGCACTCGGATTCAAGAACACCTGGAACGATTTCTTCTGGTCAACCCAATTCACGTTCTCAATGAACAAGAACAAAATCAAGGAACTCATACCGGAAGGGGCACTTGACGTGACCGGAAAGCCTATCGACGTTAACGAAGTCAACATGGACTACGGCGGATACCGCATGAAGATAACAGAAGGCGGCTCAATAGGAGACTTCTATGTAACCGGACTCAAGACAGACGACCAGGGACGCATATATGTTGACCCGAACTCGAACACAGTCATTACAGACCCTAACACATGGATTTACGCAGGAAACACCGAGGCTAAGGCAAGGCTCGGCTGGAACAATACTTTCGCATACAAGGGCGTTTCCCTCAGCTTCCTCATCGACGCGCGCATCGGAGGACGCGGAGCATCCGCAACACAGGCCCTCATGGACCGCTGGGGTGCATCCAAGGCATCGGCAGACGCACGCGACAACGGTGGAGTATGGATTTCGGAGGACCAGAAGATTCCTGACGCAAAGACATTCTACGCGAACAACGGAAACGGAACCTCAATGCTCGCCCACTATATATATGACATGACCAACGTCCGTCTCCGTGAGCTGTCCATCGGATATGACCTTCCGAGAAAATGGTTCAAGGACAAGCTCGGCATGACGGTGTCGCTCGTGGGACACAATCTTTGGATGATTTACAACAAGGCTCCGTTCGACCCTGAACTTACTGCATCTACAGGCACCTACTATCAGGGACTGGACTATTTCATGCAGCCAAGCACAAGGGATCTCGGATTCAGTGTAAGACTTCAATTCTAAAAACAAAGACCAATGACAATGAAAACATATATCAAGGCAGGACTGGCGGCAGCCATCATCTCGATGGCTCTTTCATCCTGCATAAAATCATACGAGGATTACAATACGAATCCTGACGCGGTCCAGGTGGTCGATGTGAAATCATACATCACGACAATGGAGATGGACGCGCTCATCCCGTGCAGCGACGAGGGGGCCAATGAGTTCCAGCGTGCATGCAACCTCATGGGCGACTCTTTCGCAGGCTACCTTGCACCTATCCAGGCTTTCAACGGAGGTTCATATACCTGCACTTACGACCTGGACGGAACAGACTACAACAACGTTCCTTTCTCAGTAGCATTCACCAAAGTAATGCCGGCATGGCTGAACATCAAATACGCATTTGCCAATGGACAGATTGACGAGGCTTCATTCTCAATCGCCGAGGTCATCAAAGTCATGGCAATCCAGCGCGTGACCGACATCTACGGTCCGGTGCCGTTCACTCATTTCGGCGAGGACGTAAGCCCTTACGACTCCCAGGAGACCGTCTACAAGTCCCTTCTGGAAGACCTCAACGAGGCCATCGGAACACTTAAGAGTTACGCAGCGGCATCTGAAGGTTCTTCAGCAAATCCTCCTCTCTACTCAGTTGACCTCATATATCAGGGCAACTACTCGGCATGGCTCAAGCTTGCCAACTCAGTGAAGCTCCGTATGGCGATGCGCATACGTTTCGTAGAGCCGGCTCTTGCACGGCAGTATGCGGAGGAGGCTGTGGAGGACGGCGTAATGACCAAGTCAACAGACGGCGCATGGCTCAAGAGCTCCGGCACAATACAGGTGTTCAACCCTCTTGAGGAAGTTTGGAACGCATATTCAGACACCCGCATGGGTGCGACAATCGACGCATACATGAACGGATATTCAGACCCGAGACTTCCTAAATATTTCAAGGAGGCGACAGTAGACGGAGGCGGATACCACGGAGCACGTTGCGGCCTGCGCACTATGCTCAAGGAGAATTACAAGCCGCTTTCAATCCCTAATGTGGAGAAGAACACTCCTGTAGTATGGATGCTTGCTTCCGAGGTGGCATTCCTCCGCGCGGAAGGCGCAATGCTCAATTGGAACATGGGAGGAAATGACAAGACTTTCTACGAGACCGGCATCGAACTCTCATTCGCCGAGAACGGGCTCAGCTCTTCCGACGCAGCCGCTTACATGAACAGCACAAAGACACCGGCCGCATTCGAAGACAAGAACACCAGCTCAACAAGGAACTCGGCAGGACAGCCGTCGTCAATCACGCCGAAATGGGACGCATCTGCGGGCAACGAAACCAAGCTTGAGCGCATAATCACTCAGAAGTACATCGCAATGTTCCCTAACGGACAGGAGGCATGGTCGGAATTCCGCCGTACAGGCTACCCTAAAGTCATCCATATTGTGAACAACATGAGCAATGGCAAGGTCAGCACGGAGAAGCAGGTAAGGAGAATGACTTTCCCGCGTTCCGAATATGCCAACAACGCGCCTGCCGTAACAGAAGCCATCAGTCTTCTTGCAGGACCGGACACCGGAAACACAAAACTCTGGTGGGATAAGAAATAACAAATACCAAGACAGCAGAACAACATGAATAAAATCATAAAATATTCAGCATTAAGCCTTTTGACAGGCTTTATCTTCGCCGGATGTGCAGACTGGATTACACCTGAGCGCGTCATCGTACAGCACCCGGACGAGCAGTCACCTATCGTAAAGGATGATGCGTATTACCAGGCTCTGCGTGCATACAAGCAGACACATCACAAGGTGGCTTTCGGCTGGTACGGCTCTTGGACCGCAAACGGTGCCTCATACCAGACTCGTCTGGTGAGTGCTCCGGACTCCATGGACATCGTGTCCATCTGGAGCCAGTGGTACGACCTGACTCCCGAGCAGATTGCCGACAAGGAGTTCGTCCAGAAAGTGAAAGGAACGAAAGTCACTTACACAATCTTCCTTGATGACCTTCCTGAGCAATTCAGATGCGAGGGGTGGCCTAACGTATCCGCAGAAGAACAGAACAAATGCATCGAGGCTTTCGCCAAGGCATACTGCCAGGACTCCATGGTGAAATACAACTATGACGGTATCGACATTGACTATGAACCTGGATTCGGAGCCAGAGGACCTATGGTAGGCAACCCTGCACCGGACCTGTTCCTGAGGACGATAACCGAGATGAGCAAGTATGTAGGCCCTAAATCGGGCACAGGCAGGCTTTTCATGATAGACGGTGTACCTTATGCCGTAAGGGGCGAACATGCCGGACTTTTCGACTACGGAATCGTGCAGTCTTATGCTTCAAGCGGATACTCTGACCTTCAGGGCCGTTTTGACAATGCGGACAGGGCCGGCTGGAAGCCGGAGCAGTACATTTTCGCCGAGAACTTCGAGTCATACTGGAAGAACGGCGGCGTGAATCATACATGCCGCGACGGCCAGGTGGTGAACTCCCTGCTCGGAATGGCCAGGTTCAACCCTACGCAAGGCTCTGCCGGCGGATTCGGAGCTTATCACATGGAGTACGAGTACGCTCATTCCGACATGCCGTACAAATACATGCGCAGAGCGATACAGGATGTCAACCCTGCCGGAGGCAATATGCCAAGTTCTCTTTCAGACGCATCTTTGGCACCTGCAAACTAATTAACCATCGACAACAGATATGAAAATCAAGAATTCAATCATATTCCTGGCATCGGCCGCATTTGCGGCAGGTTGCGCCAATGTGGCTGAGCCATACGACGCCATATTCATGACGGATGCCCAGAGCACTCCGGACAAGACCATCACCATTGACACGCCGCCTGACGGGACATCATTTACCGTGATGTCTTCAGTAAAGGCGACAGAGGACATCAGCATCGAGCTTGAAATCCGCGAAGACCTCATTGATGGCTTCAATGCCAAATACGGGAAAAATTATCAGATGGCTCCGGAAGGAAGCTTCACGCTCAGTTCCTACTCAACTGCCATCCTCGCGGGACACAACCTGTCAGAAGCAGTCGACGTGACAGTCACCACAATGGATGACTTTGCGGAAGGAGTGACATACTGCATTCCCGTCAGCATCAAGTCAGTAAGCGCGATGCGCGTTCTTGAACCGTCAAGGACACTTTTCATTGTCCTCAAGACTCCAGTCATAAGCAAGGCCATCTACCTCGGCTACAACAAATACACAGTACCTTCATTCCAGCAGGACGAAAACCTTGCCGCTATTCCGCAGGTCACTCTCGAGTCAAGGGTATTAGTGGACCACTTCCAGTCAAGCGACCCTTACATCAGCTCAATAATGGGTATCGAGGGCATGTGCGGAGTGCGTTTCGGAGACGTGAAAATTCCTAACAACTGTGTGCAGATTTGCCACGCCTCATATCAGCCGGCCGCAACCGACAAGCTTTGCGAAACAGGCAGATGGTATCACATAGCCGCCGTATGGACAGGTTCCACATGGGACATCTACATCGATGGGCAATATGTGACCGGCACCCAGACTGCAGGCGAGACCATTGACCTGACAAGCGACAACTCAGGTGGCTTCCAGATCGGTGCGTCATACGGCGGAGGACGCTACCTCTACGGATATATCGCAGAGGTTAGAGTCTGGACGAGAGCGCTGAGCCAGTCCGAGATAGCCAACAACATGAACTATGTCGATCCTTCGTCAGACGGGCTGCTCGCCTACTGGAGAATGAACAGGTATGAGTCCCGTAACGGAAAGAACTACGTTCCGGACGAGACCGGACATGGATATGAGGCTGTCGGAACGAGCGCCAATCCGACAATGATTGACACCAAATGGATGTAAAGACAGTTTCATGAAAGCTTTGGAAAGATGTGCTGGGCCCCCTTTGCGGGACCCGGCCCTTTCCTTTTTTAAAAGTTTTATAAATTTGCGCCCTCAACGCAAGGAACCAGTCTTTATTGACAGCTGTTTCCAAGGCGCAATAAATTTATCATAAAAGGGAATCATGCAATTGACAGCGGAAGCTTTCGGGAGACTTTTTCTCGAGTGCAGGAGCAGTTTCGAGAATATTGCCTTTTCCTACATCAACGACTCCGATGCCGCAAAGGACATTGTTACGGACAGTTTCATGTATCTTTGGGAGCACCGGGAGACACTGGAGGGGGAAGACAATATCAAGGGCTACCTGTACATGTGTGTCCGTGCCCGATGCATATCCCATCTGCGCAAGCAGCAGACTCTCCTCAAGGCCAAGAACGAATTGTCGGACGAAGCCAGGTGGAGAATAGAGACAAGTCTGGGCGCATTGTCGGACAGCGGGCTTTCAGACCGTCTCTACCGCGAGGAAATCCTGCAAATATTCAACAACGAGCTGGTCAGGATGCCGAAACTGACCAAGGACATTTTCCTGGCAAGCCGAGAGGAAGAGATGACATATATGCAAATTGCGGCAAGATTCAATGTATCCCGCCGCAAAGTCACCTCGGAAATCCAGCGTGCCCTCAAACTCCTCCGCCGCTCCCTCAAAGACTATCTCTGCAAATAAGACTGAGGATTATCGTCCTTTCTGCCGTTTTTTGTTTCTGTTTATGATTTCGAGTTCTGCGCCGGTGGTGAATTTCGGTTTTTGAAAGGATGACGGACATCTCATTGAAATAACCCAGTTCCACTACTATCTTGCAAAAAGACTCCAATGAGATTTTGCCGGTCTTCTCAAACCGCTCCAAAGTAGGGGCAGGTATCCCCGTCATTTCCGAAAATGTCCGTCTGCTATATCCCTTTTCAAGCCGCCTTGCCTTGCAGTTCCTTGCCATAAGCTCCATAAGTTGCTCAGGCCGTCTCGGCCCACTTTTCCATTTGGCACATCACCATCAGCACAAAAACGTCAGCGCACCTCAAAACGGGCCGTCGTGCGTATATCCGTAGAAGAAGAACCGACATACACAGTGAAGCTGCCCTTCTCAAGCACCCAGTTCCCGGAAGCCGTGTCATAGAACTTCAGCATATCCGGAGTGACCGTAAAGTTGACAGTCCGTGTCTCCCCCGGCTCAAGCGCAACCTTGCGGAAACCCTTGAGTTCCCTCACCGGACGCTCAACAGAAGACTCGTCATCACCGATATAGAGCTGCACGACCTCCTTTCCTGCAACCTGGCCGACATTCGTAACATCAACAGACACCTGAACATCAGCACCGGAACGGACTACGGATTTTGAGCACTTCGCGCCGCCATAGCTGAAATCTGTGTAGCTCAGGCCATGTCCGAACGCAAAGAGAGGCTTCACCTGCATCTTGTCGGCCCAGCGGTAGCCCACATAGATTCCCTCCTTATACTCGACACTGACGGCAGACGGGTCATATGCCCCGAGAGCATGCGCACCGTTGTCCTCCAGCTTTGCAGGGAAAGTAAAAGGCAACTTTCCTGAAGGATTAACCTTGCCGAAAAGAACATCCGCAAGAGCATTTCCGGCCTCAGAGCCTCCGAACCACGCCTCGACAATTCCGTTGACCTCATCGGCCCAAGGCATGGCCACGGCATTTCCGGAAATTATCACGACCACAAGATTAGGATTAACCTTTGCCAAGGCCGATATAACCTTATCCTGGGCATACGGAAGTTCCAGGCCGAGACGGTCAGAATCCTCGCAGTCTTGATGGGCCGACTTGTTGAGGCCGCCCACAAAAATCACGGCATCAGAAGAAGCCGCCAAAGCGACTGCATCGGCTGTCAGCTGACTCTCAGAACGGCTCTCCGAAAGATCCTGCCCGGTCACCACACCGTTATAGTCACCCGAAACATCGCCCACATAGCCACGTTCATACACGATTTCCGCCTTATCCCCGGCTGCGGCAATGATACCCTCAAGCGGAGTACACTCATGCTGCACCTTAAGAGAAGACGAACCTCCGCCGACAGTCATCATCTTTATCGCATTCTCCCCTATCACGGCGATGCGGCATGAAGAAGAAAGGTCCAGAGGAAGCACTCCCCCGTCATTTTTCAGAAGCACGATGCCCTCTCCGGCAATACGGCGGGCCGCGTCATAATGCTCCGGAGAACAGAGTGACCCGAAAGGCTTGCGGGTATTCATGGCAGTACGGAAAATCAGCCTGAGCACCCTGCGGACCTTGTCATCAAGAACCTCCATGGAAGCCTCACCGCTGCGCAGCCTTGCAAGATAAGGGTCCGCGAGATAATAGGCGTCATAAGTATTTGACGTCTCGCCCCTCAGTCCGTTGGTCCATGTGCCGAACTCAAGGTCAAGCCCGTTGGAAATGGACCCCGCAGTGTCATGCGTGCCTCCCCAGTCCGAAATCACAGCTCCGTCAAAGCCCCAGTCCTGCTTCAGAATCCCGTTCAGCATGTATTCGTTATGGCACAGGTGCTGCCCGCGATACAGATTGTACGCTCCCATCACAGACCAGGCCCCGCCCTCCTGCACTGCGGCCTTGAATGCAGGAAGATATATCTCATGCAGAGTCCTGTCATCAACCACGGCATCATACTCATGCCTCTTCGCCTCCTGATTGTTAAGTGCGAAATGCTTCACGCACACGGCCACTCCGTTTTCCTGCACCTGCTGCACATACGGAACGACCATCTTCGACGCGAGATAAGGGTCCTC
>DBLW01000040.1 GCA_002298075.1 Bacteroidales bacterium UBA714
CCTCCCGTCCCCCTATGGGGGAAGTGGCATCCTTTGCGCCTTTCCATATTTGCTAAATGCAAATACACGGCTCGGATGCGGCATCTGAGGATGCCTTATCGTGAAATCGGTTTAAGATTATTGAACAAAAAGCCGTTTGCAGGAAGAGTAATCTATTGATGCTAAATAAAATGTAGGGATGACAGACAGATACTTATACTCCACGAACTTTCATTTTCTGATTCAGGTTGACTCCGAGTGGAAAGAAGTTGCACCACATCACTTGTAGTATTTTGGCCACAAAGATGTCAGGCGCGAGCGAAGGGTTTCCTCCTGACGGTTGTCGGCCGGCTCATAGAACTTGCGGCCGGAAAGCTGGTCTGGCATAAATTCCAAATCAGCGAAATGGCCGGGAAAATCATGGGCGTATTTATAGCCGTCACCATATCCGAGCTCCTCCATCAACTTTGTCGGGGCATTTCTCAAATAGAGTGGAACTGAAGCGTCAGGAGTTTGCTTTGCGACTGCAAGTGCTTCATTGATTGCCATATAGGCAGAATTGCTCTTCGGTGATGATGCCAGATATATGGTCACCTCTGCTAAAGGAATCCTCGCCTCCGGCATACCGATAGTATGCACTATCTGAAAACATGAATTTGCAAGAAGCAGCGCATTCGGATTGGCAAGCCCCACATCCTCCGCAGCAAGTATGCAAAGGCGCCGTGCAATGAAAAGTGGATCCTCTCCGCCGTCAAGCATGCGGGCAAGATAATACACGGCTGCATTCGGGTCTGACCCGCGCACACTCTTGATGAAAGCCGATATCACGTCATAATGCATCTCACCGCCCTTGTCATATATGGCAACGTTCTCCTGAAGGCATGACGTTACGGCCTTATTGTCAATCACCACCGGAGCGCTCCCGAACGAGCCTACAACAATCTCAAGTATATTCAGAAGCTTTCGTGCATCACCAGAGCTGTACCTGAACAGGGCCTCCGTCTCATTAACCGTTATATCCTTGTGTGAGAGCACAGGGTCTTCACGCATGGCCCTGTCAAGAAGAAATTGCAGGTCATCCTTTTCCAAAGACTTCAGCACAAAGACCTGACAGCGCGACAGAAGGGGAGTGATGACTTCAAAAGAAGGATTCTCAGTAGTCGCTCCTATAAGTACAATGGTACCGTCCTCTACAGCCCCCAAAAGTGCATCCTGCTGCGACTTGCTGAAACGGTGTATCTCATCTATAAACAGAATCGGCGACAGTCCTCCGGAAAAAAGCGAATTTGAACGTGCCCTGTCAATGACATCACGCACATCCTTCACCCCGGCGCTCACAGCTGACAAAGTAAAGAACTCGCGCCCGAGAGACTTTGCCACGATTCTCGAAAGGGTGGTCTTGCCGACACCCGGAGGTCCCCATAATATGAACGACGAAAGATTTCCGTTTTCAATCATATTCCTGAGCACGCATCCCGGACCGATAAGATGCCTCTGTCCCACATAACTTTCAAGATTCTGGGGACGCATCCTTTCGGGAAGCGGAGGCAGCATTCGGCTGCGCCCTATTTCATCATCTCCTATCACTGTCATATCAGATTTCCTTGGCAAATACCCAGCGTCTCTTATGAAGTTCCTTCTCGAAAGGCGCCCACATGGCCTGCACCTTTGCATTGGTCTCAAGATTGGCATTGGTCTCCGCATACTTGAAGCCCATGTCCTTTACCGTCTTGAAAAGGTCAAGGAAAAGAAGAGAATTGACACCCTTGTTCTGCCACTCTGGCTTCACGCCGACAAGCAGAAGGTCCAGAGTATCAGGTTTCTTCAGATACATGCTCTTGAGCAGATGCCACCATCCGAAAGGCAGCAGCTCTCCCCGGCATTTCTGCAAAGCCTCAGAAAGAGACGGCATCGTAACACCGGCAGCTATGAGGTTCCCCTCCGAATCCTCGATGAATGTGACCATCCTGAGGTCAACCAGACCAAGATATACGTCCACATACAGGTCAATCTGCTTCTCCGAAAGGAGAGAGTACCCGTATAGGACGCAATATGTCTCATTTATCAGTTCAAACAGCTTGCGGCCATACTTTTCCTTCTTGACCTGCCTGCGTGTGAGCTTCCTGATTTTCAAGCCGTTCCTCTCCATCACAAGACGCGCCAGCTTAATATGCCTTTCAGGCAGTTCCTCCGGAATAGTTATCCGGTACTCCACCCAGCCCGTCTCCTTTACATATCCGAGCTTTCTCATATGCTCCGGATAATAAGGATGATTATATATGAGGGCCATCGTGCTGAGCCTGTCAAAGCCCTCCACAAGCATGCCCTCCGGATCGAAATCCGTAAACCCGAGCGGTCCGACAATCTGCGTCATGCCGCGCTCACGTCCGAACTCGATTACCTTGTCCAACAAGGCACGCGAGACCTCAATGTCATCAATGAAGTCAAACCAGCCGAAACGCACTTGTCTTACCTTCCACGCCTCATTTGCCTTTGAATTGACAATCGCCGCCACACGGCCCACTACCTCGGAGCCTCTGTATGCAAGATAGAATCCCGCCTCGCAGAACTCAAATGCACCATTCTTATCCTTATCAAAAGTATTCAGATCATCCCAGGGCATGCTGGGTACATAGAAACGGCTACCCTTATATAGATTATTGGCAAACCTGGCAAATATTTTCAGGTCCTTCCTAGAAGTGACCGCCTTTATCAAAATGGCCATAGATTATATCGTTTTGCTCAGTACAACTCGACAAAGTTAAGAATTTTTCCGTCAATTTCCCCGAATTTTGCTAAATTCGCAATCGGTTAGAACAGGCTCCAGCAGCCGTGACATGAAGCCGGAGTTCCCGCAGGGGAGTCCCGGCCATCTTTTGAAAGAATCTAAAAATGTAGTGTACAAAACGTTATGGAACAGAAAAAGACTAAAATAATCTGCACGATATCGGACATGAATTGCGAAACCGAGTTCATCCGCGAGCTTTATCTCAACGGAATGAATGTGGCACGAATCAATTCTGCCCATGCCACAATCGAAGGCGCCCAGAAAATCGTGGACAATATCAGGGCAGTATCTGACAAGATTGCAATCCTCGTTGACACGAAAGGTCCGGAAGTGAGACTTACTGCCATGGAGAATGCCGTAGGCTTCGTCGTAAAGGAAGGCGACTGGATTGAGATACATGACGGCCCGCAGAATTTCTGTACATCCAAAGTGCTCTACACCACATGCCCGTTTTTCGTTGAAGATGTGCCTGTAGGGGCGAGCGTGCTGCTTGATGACGGTGCGGTGGAGATTCTTGTCACAGGAAAAGACGGCGGAAAACTCCTGTGCGAAGTGCAGAATGCGGGAGTAATCAAAGGCAAGAAGAGCGTCAATGTTCCGAACGTGCACATATCCCTGCCTGCACTTACCGACAAAGACAGGACATTTGTACAATGGGCAATCGGAGCGGACATCGACTTCATAGCACATTCATTCGTGCGGACAAAGAAGGACCTCATGGAGATACAGGAGATTCTCGATGAGAACAAAAGCCACCTGAAGATAATATCCAAGATTGAGAACCAGCAGGGAGTCGATAACCTTGACGAGATTTTGTCGCATTGCTACGGAGTCATGATTGCGAGGGGAGACCTTGGCGTGGAGATAGCGGCAGAGAGAATCCCGCTTCTGCAAAAGAATATCATCAGCAAGTGCAGAGCCCGCAAAAAGCCTGTCATCGTGGCCACACAGATGCTTCACAGCATGATAGACAACCCGCGTCCGACAAGGGCCGAGGTTACAGACGTGGCGAACGCAATCCTCCAGAGCGCGGACGCCATAATGCTCAGCGGGGAGACAGCCTCAGGAAAATACCCTGTGGAAGCGGTAAGGACAATGTACAGGATTGCTGTGGCGACAGAAGAGTCCATTTTGACGCCTCCGCCTATGGACCTTGTAAATGTCACCAAACCGATTGCGGCAGTGTTGGCACGCTCACTTGTTGCCGCAACGTTGCAGCTTCCTGTAAAGGCCATAATCTTTGACACTTGGACAGGACGCACGGGACGCTATTTGGCCGAATTCAGGCCGAAAGTTCCGATATACGCAATGTGCTACAACGGATATACAATGAGGGAACTTGCCCTCACATACGACATATACGGCTATCCTTTTGAGGTTACAGGGACAAAAGAGGGATTCGTCAGCAACTCCATACGGCTGCTGACTGAGGACGGGAAACTCAAGAAGGGAGACCTCGTAGGCTTCATTGGAGGCAGCTTCAACGATGCCA
>DBLW01000008.1 GCA_002298075.1 Bacteroidales bacterium UBA714
AAAAAAATGTATTTTTTCAAACCTACAGCTTACATTCATTACGTACCGGCAAAACTCCATGATACCGGGGATGTCTGGTATATTTCCTACTACGTCATAAATCCTGCAACAGGCAAGCTGAAGCGAATGCGCTTAAAGCTCAATCACATCAAGCCTGTCAGAGAAAGAAAAAAGGCAGCCAAAGCAATCATGGCCAGCCTAAATGAGAAACTGGCTTTGGGGTGGAATCCCATGCATGATGCAGCTTCTAATAATATGTCTGTAAAAATGTTCGATGCCATGGATGCTTTTCTGCGTGTAAAAGAAAAGGAATCCGAGCACAGTACGATACGGACTTATCGCTCTCAAGTCAAGATACTGAAAGAATGGCTGTTAAAGAATGGGTTTGACAGGAATGGCTGTGCAAGTGCCTTTTCAAAGATTGTGGCAATCCGTTTTATGAATGATGTTGATGAGGACGTAAGATTGTGTGCGCAGACTTATAACAACCGTTTACGCTTTTGTTCAATAATGTGCAATTGGATGGTTGAAAAAGGATATATGTCTTCCAATCCTTTTGCTTCTTTAAAACGAAAGCCTAAAAAACAGACTCATAAAACCAGAAGAACGTTTAATGATGACGAACTGAAGCGTCTGTGGGATTTTCTTGAACAAGAAAACCGTGGTTATCTTTTGATATGCCTGTTCTGTTATTGCTGCTTTATGCGTCCTAAAGAAATTGTGTTGCTCAAGTGCGGAGATATAGATATCAGGAGACAAATTCTTAATGTGAGAGGCGCTATAGCAAAAAATGACAATGATTCACAAAGAACTATCCCGGATACAATGATGAAGTATTTGCTGGAGATAGATTTGAGCCATAGTGACTGGTATCTGTTTTCCGGCAAGCATGACTTTTTACCCGGTTCTGCAAAGATATGGAGCCAGAGGATTTCGGACTATTGGTTTAAAAATGTGCGTCCGGCCTGCGGTTTCTCAAAGGATTTGCAATTTTACTCTCTTAAGGATACGGGTATAACAAATATGCTCGGTCAAGGCGTTCCAGCCTCATTTGTCAAGCAGCAGGCTGATCACAGCAGCTTAGCCATGACTTCTGCGTATTTGGGTAAATCGTCAAAAGCCAATGACAAACTGAAAAAGGTCGATATTATCAATGTGGATTGAATATCATTGTAAAATATTTGCATCACCATCTTGCGACAGGAATTTTTATTCCGGCTGAAACAAATGCCTGATTGTTGATGAAATTATATCCGGCTCCGGCATTTACGGTGAATCTTTTCCAGTTATGTTCATATATGATGGATGTTGCGGTGCTGAACCGGTCTGAATATATCATTTGTGCAGAAAGGATGATGCTGTTGCTTCTTGTGTCAATGACTCTTTTTGTATTCGTTATGACCGTAGTCTGGGGAAACACTTCTATCCAGTCAAGCTGTGGCTTGTATCCGCTTACTTGCGCCCTATAGCCCTCTCCTTCGTAGCTTTTTACCTCCATGGGCAGTACGGCAAGACTGTCATTCCTTATGATGATATCCTCAATGGGGACTTTGATGTCATCCTCGGATATGGTGATGTCCACCAATAACGGATAAGGTATGCGCAGCGTATCCCGGAGGGTAAGGGTGTCTGTTTTGACAATGACTTCCCCTTTGTCCGGAATTCTGCGTCCTGCAAGGCTCCCGGCGATGAAGCAGATTGCCGCTATGGCCAGCAGTGCAATTGTTCTGTAAATGGCTTTCATGTATTCAGACTCATGACTGTTTCATATTGACCTTTTCCCCTTTGTAATTCTTGCTGTAGAGAATCTGTCCACGCTGCTTTCCGTCCGATTTGTGGCTGAAATGCACGAAGGTAGGGTAAAGTATCATCTGGTCAAACGGCAGCTTCATATCATATGCCAACTGTGCCAGTTGAAGGACTACGTCGGGATCTCCGGCCGTGTTCCTGTTCCCGTAAGGGCATACATCTGCCGCTTCTCCCTTGAGGTGCTGGCTTGTAGCAGCTCCAAATACTGCCTTATTCAATTCCATGCAGCGGTATCCGCTATTTATATGGAGCGGCTTTCCCCAAGCATCACGCAAAGGCTGCAGAACATTGTTTACAAGGGCCTTTACGGAATCCCTTATCTCCATGCTTGCAATCATGTTCTTGAACTTGAATTCCGGCTGGTCTGTCACCTCGAACTCCTTGTAGCTGAAATCTTTTGATATCGTTCCCATGCGCTATCTTATTTCCGGTAATATGTACTGAATCTTGTCAGCAGCATCCTCGAGCGTCTTCCTGCAGAAGATGGGATCGGCGTTCATCGTGTCATTGAACTCACAGATGATGCTTCCAATCCAGTCGTATCTGTCATCGGACAGCCGGCGGATTACTGATGACACCGAGCCGTTCATTGACAAAATGGCTCTGGCACGCTTGTCACGTACCTCAGAAGCAATGTCCCGGAACTGTAAATATTCCCTTGATGCCAGTTCCGAGACGAAAAGAGCGACATTGGCTATCTCCAGGTTCTGTATGGATGATTTCATGCCCTTGATTCCGTTGCGTTTGACTTCCATGCTCACAGATATGAAATGGTTGTCGGACAACGGGTGTGGCTGCACGATGTATGCCCGGTCCGCCTGCAGCTCATGCAATATGTGCCACAGAACCCCATAGATGGCTCCTGTGTTGTCTGAGCGTATTTTGCTTTTCCGCTCTTCATCTCTGCGCATCTGCTCGATGCGCAAGTCTGTCATCTTGTCCTTTGTCTTCTGGTTGTACGCAAACCAGCCGGCTATTATAGCGGCTATGGCGCTGATTATAGGTGCTATGTATTCCATGGTGATTGTCATAAAAAAGGGAGGTCTGCTGCTGTGTGTTCAACTTAGCTTTACATCCAACTGTTTGTAATATATTATAAGCCTCCCTATGCTGTTGTCATATCTTGTTCTTCATGCTGAATGAGTACGTATAACCCCCTTTGTAAAGCACTCCGACACGGAATGTCTTCAAGCCGCTTCCGTAAGTGCCGTCCGGAGCGATGAGACGTATCCCGAACGATGCCGACCACCACAGCGAGTCCTGCTTTGCGTTTCTCCGCTCATATGTTCTGGGTGTCGCGCTTCCTCCGGTGTTGCGTACGTCAATGCATAAAGGTGCCGTCTTTGTCAGGCATGTAAGCCATAGCCTTGCATTGGTGGTGTCAGTGTTCTTTCCTCCGGCCTCTATTGCCGGGATAAAGGCTTTCATCATGATGTTCATCAGGCTTAACCTGGAGGGGAGTGCACGGAACGTCACTGCCGGAAGGTCCGGATATGGTGCGGTAGTTTCTGACATCAGGCACTCTTCGACAGGAATATATTTCTTGCCGCGTTTTGGATGATAGATGTACAATTTCACGGTCCAGTCTCCTGATGGAGGGGCACCGATGAACCTCAGTCCTGTGGTCCTGTCCAATATGCATGGCCGATTTAATCCGGAATGGGTGTATTGTGTCCTGAATCTCTTGTGCTTTGGAACGATTACATCGAATTCAGGTACGGCATTGCCTATGTTATCCGGAATCTCCGTTTTCAATGCAAAGTCTTCAGCATGCCTTCCGTCAATCATGTCGGCATTGAGTCCTTTGACTAAGGTTGTGGATTTCACGGTAACTGGAGCTGTACCTTGCTGTACAGTGCTCTGTATTTGCCCGGCATTAAGAATCTTATTCCCGCTCAGGTCCTGGTCCGCAAGATGTTTTTTGCTTGGCATTTCTAATTGTTCAGGTCGTAAAACACATATATTACCAGCGGAGATGAAGTGCTGACAGTGCCGTTCCATGATACGGTCGCCGTACTGTCTGTCGCAGAACCGAGCGTAACGGCGCATTCCACTTTCTGCTTTCCAAGGAAACATGCCACATCCCTGATGTGTACGCTTTTTCCTTCGGCCTCCGGAATGGTGCCCAGGTCGATGATTTTCGTATTCCCTGATGTCGCGCTCACTTTGTATGTCCTCAAGGCTCCGTCCGCTTTTGTCTTGAGTTCATTGATTTCATCCACGCGTGCGCTGTTCCATCCGCTGACTTTGTCATACAGCTTTTTGACGCTCAGTCCGGCTGATGATACCGTGATGTATTCGGTACTGTCGGTCGCTACCTTGACAGCAATCACCTTCCCCGATACGCTGATTCCCTTCCCTGCTGTATATACGTCAATGAGCGATGTGACGTTCAGATAGATGTATTTCTCGCCGTCTGCGTTAGGTACATTGAACGTAAAGAGTATATATGTGCCTGCCGGATATGTCGTGCCGTCAAGTCCTTGCCCCGGGTTTACGGCCAGTGCCACGTCCTTGACCATTGAATCCCTGAGGAAAATGGATGCGTCTATGTTTCCGAGAACGGTGTCTGCTCCTGTTGAGTCCGTGTACTTCAGTTTTATTGTCTTGTCTGAAGAGTTGTAGGAGCAGCTGAGACCGTCCTTGACCCTGGAGTCGATTCTTGCCGGCATTTTTGAGATTTCGCTGTTGTGCTTCATCTCAAGGACTGTGAGTTTTTGAGTCAAGTTTGACATTTGGGCTGAGATATGTGTCCCATTCTCCTCAAGTGTTGTCAGGCGTGTCTTTATTCCGCTTACCTCAGCCGACATGCCAGTTGCCAATGCGGCCAGTTCCACCTGGTCTGTCAACGCCTGCCATGCAGTTCCGTTATAATACTTGATTTTATTGTCCGTGGTGTTGTAATAAATCCGTCCTTTTGCCTTTGCGGCCGGATCCGTGGCCAGTCCTTCCAGCAGAACCTGAAGGATCTTGTTCCCTCCGAGGTCTATGTCAACAAAAAACTTCCTGTTTGCCATAATATTATCAGATTAAATATATCATACCGCTTAATTCACCGTTCCATGAAACGGACACCACATCCTTGCTTTCATACCTTACCACACACTCCACCTTTTCTTTGTCAGATGAAATCACCGTCACTGATGGGAAGCGATTGAGTCCGTGTGAAATGACCATGGGGTTGTTGTTGATTTCAACTAAGTGGCTCTTCAGCATATCATTCGCCAGCTGTTCCTCTGCAGCAGTGGCACGGTCTATTTCCTCACGGATAGCTTTGTCGATTTCTTCTGCAAGGCTTTTGAATTGATTGACAATTCTTGCAGGTTCCATGGCGTATTCCTCCTCAGTTCCTTCATAGCCATATTTGCGGGCAAGTTCATATGCTGAATATCCGGACATGATTGGTGATAGCACATTCTCGCCATGCGACGTTGGGCTTGCATCAGAATTTCCCGGCCACAGTATCAGGCCCGTAGCAATCGTCATCGGTATGGCGCGTTGTCCGTCAGGAAACTTATAGTCGGAAATGAATATTGTCATGCGGGCGAACATTTCTCCGCATCCTATGAATGAACGGCTGAGGGATATGTTTGAAATGAGACTCATACCATCATCTGACAATGAACATGATTGAAAGTGGTCTCCGTTGCGCTCAACGATATACCTTCCGTTGAATCCTTTTGTGAAATATTCAATCCGTAAGTTTTCAGGGACAGGAATCTGTCTCTGTTCTCCATTTTCTTCGGTCCGGTAAAATTTTTCAACTCTTATGAAGTCCCCTTTAAAATTTTGGTGCATCATCATGTATTCGGTTTAATGTGTATGGTGGCATTAACTCTCTATCTGCAATACGAACGTTCAAATTTTCGGCATAATGCCATTTGAAAGTAATGTTGTTCAATTCATGCCCCTTTGTCTTGGATTCGGCTTCGTCAACGACAATCTTTCTCCATGAGTCATCTCCGGTTGCCGTTTCTCCGTCTTTGATGAGTACATATCTTTCGTGAGATTCCAAAAAGTTATTCCAGTGTCTGATTTGCCCGGCAGTGTCAAGATATCCGGAATCCGACTTGAAATACATTTTGCTTGTATTTGAAAGTTCGGCCTCATGTCCTGAATTTATGAATGTTGAAACGTCTGTTTCCAATTCTTGGGATTGGCTGCCGACAGCATATATGTAATCATAAGTGCCTAATGAATTTCTGAAGCGGAATTCCTTTACCATTGAATTCGTGTGTACAATGAATCTCTGTGCATATTGTTCGTGCCCTTCAATGTAAATGTCATATGCAACAATTGCATCGTCAAATGCCAAATCAGAAACTAATGCTTGAATTGTGTCATATGAACAATCAATGGTGAGAATACGGCCAGAAGAAAGTGGCACAAATTCAAAAGTTTCCAAAAGAACTTCATGAGGAGTCTGAAAACGGAAATAGACCTTTGAAAGGACTCTGAGATTCAGTATCTCCTCAGTGTCTGTTTGAGGAATAAATGTTGCCAATTCTTCTTCACCATGTGTGAATGTCCTGACTTTTTGCGGGCGTATTGTCCACCAGCGTCCAATGCTTGATAATGCCGGAATATCGCTTGGGTCGCATTCGCAAAAAATGACTTTACTCTCCCACACCGCTCTCTCTTCTTGACATTCAGCAGAAATGATTACTTGCGGTAAAAAACCATATGAATCCGGAATGAGATATTGGCTTATTGATTGCAGCATCTCTTTCAATTTCAAATCCACTCTGTTCATTCTTGCTTGAAGCTTGAACTCGGTTTGCAATCGTGTTGTCGGAGGTCTGGTATTTCCAGGTTGAAGGAATATGACTCTGAAATCGAAATTTATAATGCCGTTATTTATAGGTGTATCCGTCAATGTGAGAATTGAGGCTGCTCCTGTCAACAGTACCGGCAATGTTTCGTATGTGTTCTCAAATGTCATATCGTGTTATTTGTCTCTGCAAAATTACATGCGGCAACCAGCATATGAAAGGACATCAGATTGAGGCGAATTCACCATTGCATTCAACTCTGTCAGATAGGTAGGTGCATGTTATTTTCTTAATGAGCCAGTATCTCCCATAGAAATATACTTTTTTGTAAAGTTTTAGTGACGATATGTCAGATATTGAAAGGTTCAGGTCTGCCTTGATAATCTGTTTGCGCCGGCTTATCCAGTTTGAATATACTTTGTGGGGGCCACTCATCAAGTCTCCTGGTATTATGGAAAGTCCTGTCTTAAAGTTAGGGTGGCATTCAGGAGGATAGTCAGTGTCAATGAAGTCGTCCTCATACAATTGTGAACCATATGGAATTTGGCCTTTGTCAGTCAATTGGTTGTGTGATAGTATGCCTATATGTACATCTTTGGGGCGTTCGCCGTCAAGCGCCGGAAAATCGATGCGTGGGCACATGAGAATTTTTCCTATATGTTGTGTGTCATATTGCCGACAATTTACGGGAATGCACCGCACGAGATGAAAATCTGATTTTACTTCCTTTATATTGTCGGAACTTTCCTCAGGCAGTTTGCTGGATTCGCCGTTATACCTGAAAATGCTGTCGGCGAGTTGATATCTTTTGTCCACGCAGAATACGTCTTTTGTATCAGAATCTCTTATTATGGCATTGTTGTCACCACCAAAAGCAGATATTAAATCCCAGACGCCCATATAGGTGTCCACAGGTGTTTGTGTGTTGAGATTCGGGTCATAGATGTCCTGGGATTCATCATCTGCATAAGCAAACGAATATTTCTCACCATCGTTGTAGCCAATGGAGTAGATGTCGGATATTTTCCCGTTCCAATCGTCATATTCATCGCTTTCAAGTATATCAGAATTCTGACGTAAATACAATGAGTCGTGATCAGCCCATACTGATGCGCACAGGATTTTCAGAATGTTGGAAACAAAGTCTTTTACTGTACATTCCGGAAGTTTATCGGCAAGATTGATACATGGGGCCCCGTCATTGTCCAAAGGGTAGCCGTTTACGGAGTCCTCGGTAGAGTAAAGGCCCAATACAGCCAAAGAATCATATAATTTCTGACTTGGTTCTGGCAGTTTATCCGGGCTTATTTTCCCGTTCAGTATGGCTGACACTTTTATGGCTGGAGCAAATGGTGTGTCAATCGTCTTATGAGTGTAATTCTTGAATTTGACATCCGGTTCTACCTCTTGGTTCTCTCCGGGCGTGTCAATCTTTCCGGTTTGCTGGGTGTTTACAAGCATGGGCGTGCCGAAATCAAGGCTCTTGTCTCCTGTACGTGATGCGATAATCATTTTTAAGGTATCTGTGGAGTTCCCGGTCTTGGTAAGCTCTGTTGTTTCGCTTATGTTTCCTGTCAATACATCGTCTATGTTTTTGCCGGCAAATGTATAGTTAAGTTTCCCATCCTCAATGCCGTCATATAATAGAGAGCCTTTGATGACAGGCATGCCTGCTGCAAATATCGTAACAGGCATGGCTTTAACTGAAGGTTCCAGCATCATTGCGCCGATGTATCCGAATGCAGCCATATTGCCTGGCGTAGGAAGAAAGGCAATTGATGTGGAGAATGGCACAGGCATAAGGTCGTCAGAAAGCAACGGGTTTTCCATCTCTATTGTGAATTCAACGTCCGGCGCTAAGTCTAATGCTGTTCCGTTGTCTGTAATTATTTCAATCATAATTTTCCTTTGTTTTTGTACCGTTGATATTCTTCTTGTTTTTCGATGATTCCTTTTTTCCCGAATAATGATACTTCTGCAGTTATCGGCCTGTTGAGCCTGTCAAGAAGTTTTGAAATGAGTTCCTTCAGTTCGGGGTCAGGTTGTTGTATTGAAGACGTGGTCTCATAATGCGAATTGCCTGCTGCAAATCCTCCGGAAGCACGTCCGGTTGCAACGGGATAGATGGCCTCAAAATTCAGATTTCTAAGCTGGCCGTTTTTCCTGGCAGTTTCCATGGTATTGATGAAAGGCAGGAGTGTCGGATTTTCAAGACCTTCTTTTGGGATGACATATTCCTGCCCGTTCTCACTTACAAGAAGGGTAGGGGAGTTGATGAATCCTCTTTTGTCAGGAGAAAGTCTGGATTTGAATTTCTTGCCGTCCTGGGCGCGGATGACTTCTCCTCCGAAACCTCCATCTTCAGCACCGGCAGTAATTGGAGTTGATGCAATCAAGGCAATTTGTGCAGCGCCAGTCGCAGCTGCAAGTGCGGCGGCAACTATACTCAACGGGAAAGGAGCAGCAAGTGCTGATGTTATGGACAAAGCCGTGTTTATGATAGCTTGCGTAAGCTGCATCTGTTTGTCCCTTTTGGCCTGTTTCAGACGAAGTTCTTCCTCGTAAGCATCATGTTCTGCATCCAGGCGTTCAACTTCTGCATTATAATGAGCTTCTGTCATTAACCCTGCTTCAAGTCTTTCTTTAAGAACTTTCTTTTTTTCATCATTAGCCTTTTCATAGGCCTTAAGTTGCTTGTTTTCAATTGCTGCCTGCCTGTCGGCCCACATAGATGCAAGGCTCATTGCTTCTCCTGCAGCAGCTCCAACAGCCTGTACCGCCAGCTTCAACCTGTCTGCTCCGGCTGTAGCCGGATCAAACATTGTCTCCCATTGATTTATATCAAGATTAAATAACTCACCTCCAGTGTCTTTCCTGTGTTTCCCACCTATGTTAGCGCTATCCGATGTGTCACCTGATGAGGCTGAGGAAGTGTTCTCCACTTGATTCTTCAAAGCAATTATCTCTTGAAGTTTCAGTTTGACAGCATCAAGTTCGGCATCAGATATTCCGTCAAATGCTACCGTCACCTCTCCTGTATCAAGGTTCATGACATCATCAAGAATATCCATCATCCTGTTCACATAATCAATGTCTATTTGCTCGAGTTCCTTTGCCTGCTGTTGCTTAAGTTTCTTCAGTTCGCGCCTTGTACCATGGAAGGAAGCCAGTTCTGCAGTATGCCTGTTTTGCGCTGTGGCGATGGCAATGTCTCGGTCGCGCTTTGCGTCAGCTTCCCGTTCGGAGATGCCATCAAGCATAATCTTACTGAGGTTGGCCAAGTGTTTGCGCTCTGCGGCTTCCAATGCGGCTGTATTTCCCTTGTATTTGGTCAGGTCTTCCTGATATCTCCGGTTTTCTGCAGCCACCTTGTCCTTGTTGACCTCTTCTATGAATGCGGCACTTTCCTTGGCTGCTCTTTCCTCTTCCTTTGTTTTCTTTTCTGCTTCCTTTGTCACATGCTCCTCAAGGGCAATCCTCTTGTCGGCAAGCTGGTTCTTAAGTTTCAGCAGCTCTTCTCCTGATTCCTTATTTGAGGCAATCCTTTCCTCAAGGGACTTTATCTCAAGTTCCAGCATCTGACGTTTATACTCCTCTTCTGAAGCGATTTCCTTTTTTGCATACTTGTCTTTCAGAGCCAGCACTTGTTGCATGTGCTTCTCATCCTTTTCAAGACTCCATTTGTTATCGCTGCCCCCGGAACTGAAAGCTGTGCTGTCGGAATCTGCAGATGCATCATTGACACTGTTGCCGGATGATGCATTGGTGCCATTGTCTGTTGTTCCATAAAGCCCGTCCACAACTGCCTTGAGTTCCTTGCCGTTACGTATCGCCTCCTGAAATACCTCGTTAATGTTCCACAACATTCTCTTTTGGCTGTTGCTGTTCGGGGTTATTCCTATCGCTCTGCGCTCTTGGCGGAAATTCCGCCCGGACGTTTTGAATGAATCCTTGTCATACGGTCTGTAATTCAAGTCGGAATCATCTTTCTGCACATTGTCATATGCTCTGCTGAGAATATCCGTCATTGATGTAATCTCTGCAACATTCATCTTGCGGCCGTTTATCTTCTCAAACAGGATCTGATATGATTCGAGTGCAGCCTTGACGGTATCGGTCTTATGCTTCAGCACGTCCTGAAGCTCGTTTTCCTTTGCCTGAAGGAGAATCTTTTTCTCCAGCTGGGTGTTCACATTCTTCAGGGCCGTCTCAATTTCTTCATTTGAACTCTTTTCTGTCAGAAGATTAGGCAGATAATCTCCATATTTGTCATTGATTCTCTTAATGGCATCCGCGCGCTCCTTGCTTCCGAGATTCGCTTTTTTTACTGATTCCAAAAGGTTTTCAAGTGACCGGCGTTCTTCATCTATTTTGGTCTTTGCCTCGACATATCCTGAAGCGGTGTCCTTGGTCTGCTTGTTGAGCTCCCGGAGGGCTTTTGTGGCTTCGCCGGATTTTTTTCGCAATAGGGCAATGACTCCAACTACAGCCTCAATCCCCATAACAATCCATCCGACAGGGCCCATAGCGGTCTTGACAGATGCCCCGAATGCTTTAAAGGCAATACCTGCCGCTCTTAGATTACCTACAAGGAGACTTTTAACTCCTATAAGCAGCCTTGTAGATGCAGACATGGCTGACAATGCTGTGGTACTGTTTTTCATCGTGGCGATTTCACGTAGAATAGCAACGCGATTGGCATTTGTCCAAAATACTTTCAGCTTGTCCAATGCTATTTTAGCTTTGCTGACAGCATTATTGCCAATGATAATTGCCTTTTTTGTTGCATAAACAGCGGCCAATGCAATAATCACTCCTTTAAGTCTCATGCCCAGGGATATGGCGTTTGACAATAGGCCTATTCCTATTTCTGAAACATCCATCACTTTATTCAATACAGGCATAAGTTGCTGCCCGATAGCCACTGCATTTTCAAGGATAACCTTTTTCCTTTTCTCCATCTGAGCCGTGAGGGAGGTGTTCTTTGTCTCAAACTCATTGTCCAATGAAATGCCCTCCTCGAATGCCTGGTTGGCGAGCTGTTGCTGAGACCTCAATTCATTGACGTTCTTTGACAATGTACCTAAGATGGTCGATGCTCTCTGCCCGTTCAGGTGCATTTCGTCCATAGCTGCCACCACGGATGACAGACCGCCACCGTCATTCATCCCCTCTAAGACACGAAGCAGAGCTTCGTTCACGTCTTTGTTGAGCAAGTCTGCAAATTCCTCCAGCGGCATTTTTGCTATTCCTGCAAAAGTTTCAGTCCTCTTGAACATCGCCATTATCGTCTGGCCGATTGCCGTTGATGCTGTTTCTGCCTGCTGACCGTATTTGTCAAGTGTGGCAGCCATTCCGAGAACTTTGTCTATGCTTATGTCGGCATTAGGAGCGATACCGGCAAGACGTTTGGAGAAGTCCACAATATACCCCTCGTTGGCGGTTGATGCCATTCCAAGCTCATTGATTGCAGAACCGACTTTCAGCATGGCCTTCTCGATGCCGAATTCTTCCTGAAGATTAAAGATATCTGTCATCTTTCCGATGGCCGTAATGGCTGCCTCTGCATCCCCTCCAAGGTCATCGCTCAGGGCTACATTTATCTTGTCGGCAGCACGGGTGAATCCCAACAGATTATCTGCACCCTCTACTCCGAGCTTGCCACCAGCACGCACAAGTGCAAGCAGCTCATTCTGGGCTGTCTTTGTGTCAATTTTCTTCAGGCGTTCGCTCAGGGCGGTGACATCCTCCTTGCTGAGGTTTGTTGTCTTCATGGCATCTGTCAATGCCTCATCATATTCCAGATATGCTCCTGTTGTTTTGGTGAGTGCTCCTGATATTTTGTAAAAAACAGCAATACCTCCTGTTATAAGACCTGCAAACTGATTGATTGTCTTGGCAAAACTGCACAATGTGGTTTTAGTGGCTTCAGCACCATCTCGGAGTTCACCCATTCTCATTTTAGAAATGGAGAGTTCTTTCTGGAGCCTTTTCCAGTTTTCAGTTCCAGGCACAGCACTGTTCAAGGCAATTTTTGTGGCATTTATGTGCTTTCGGAGTTCCTCCATGGTCATGGTATTGACACTCTGCTGTCTTCTCAGAGACTCAAGCCTTGCCTTGTTGGATTCAAGTGCCTTGTCATTCTTGCCAAGCTGCATTGCAAGGTTGCGGTATTCCTGCGAATCTTTCTTTCCCTGTTCTTCAAGGTCTTTCAGTTCAGCCTTCTGCTTCTTGACTTTTTCTGTCAATTGTGTGACTGAATATTCTAAATCCAGAATCTGCTTCCGGCCTGCATCGCCGTTCACAATGATATTCAGCCTGAGGTCCTCTTCCTTGATAGTCTTTGCCATAATACATGAATTTATGGCACAAAAATAGCCGCATTCGGGCGGCTATTAAAGGACAAGTTTATGGTAAAAAATAAAACAGTTTCTACTAAGTATATGACAAAAAATTGAAAATATCGATTCGATACCGGTTAGTGTGATTTAGAAGGCACTGTGAGATGT
>DBLW01000075.1:0-2886 GCA_002298075.1 Bacteroidales bacterium UBA714
CAAAAAAAGCGGAGGCAACCGATCACCGGTGGCCTCCGCCAGAACTATAACCCTATTATTAACAACTAAAACTAACCGATTTAGAGTATTTGCAAACCGTGTGCCAAAAATGGAAAACCAGCAAAATGTAGCCAAAGAAAATTTCAGTTCATGCAGAAACTACTTGTGTCTCTCCAGCCAGACTGCCGCATAAGGGCAGGTTCCGCGCCTTCCGAGTCCTGAAGAATCTGCATATCTGTATGCCGCATCCACAAGTTCCGATGCTATTCCCCGGCCTCCGATTGGCTTTGGCACATAGGTATGTATGATGTCCAGGCAACCGTCGCGCTCAACATACTCGACATACGCAAGATGTCCGCCGACTTCCATTTCAAAACGTTTTTTCTCCTTGATGTGAATGATTGGTGATTTCATGTTCAATTTGTTTTATGCATCAGCGCCAAAACCAACAATCCTGCCAAACGGATTACGGAAACATTCAGGCATCCCGCCTGCGGAAAGTCTCATAAAGATACGAGCCGCCTCCGAACAGAATCATGGTCACGGCCTGAGACTCATGTGACAAGGTGGCGAATATGATGCCCATGCCGAAAGGTATTCCATAGATTGTGGACAATGCCAGCGACACCACGAAATGGAAAGCTCCGAATCCGCCCGGAACAGGCACAATCCACCCGAGGCTGCCGGCCAGAGACAGAAACAGGGCATCTACAACCCCAAGAGCATCAAGCTCGGGTACCGCCCACATGGTCGCTGCCGCCATAAGCCAATACATTCCCCATATGAGGGCCGTATCTGCAAAAAAACGCCATTTGTCCGGCATACTCATGCAGCTGGCCATTCCTTGCCACAGTCCCCTGAACACGGACCACACCTTCCTGCAGAAAACATTGCTGTCACGCAAACGCCACAATGCGACACCGGCAGCGGCACAGGCAACAACCGCGCATGCCACAATCCACCAAAGGCTGAAATCCGCCCTTTCCGACAAAGGCTCCCACATCTTCTCCACAAAAAACTCCCCGAACATGTCCCACCTGAACACCAGAAGCACAACAAGCAGAAGAAGCATGGAAACAAGATCCCAGGCCCTCTCCAACACGACAGTCCCCAAGACCTTCTCATAAGAAGCCTTCCTGCCGGCAGAATTGCGGCTCACAACACCGCAGCGCACGAACTCCCCAATGCGGGGAATGACGAAATTCGCAAGATAACCTATATTGACGGCGTTGAAAGCTGTCAGACGGGAAGTACCGGGATCAACAGGAAGAAGAAGACGGCGCCAGCGCAGCCCCCTGAACCAGAACGCAAGCACCCCGGCGACCATGGAAAGCATGACATAGCCCCAGCGGCAGTCCTTCAGCCCCGTTACGAAATCCTCCCACTTCACTTCCCTGAAAGAAAAATAAAGCAGCACGCCGGCGATTGCCGCTGACAGCACATATTTCAATATCTCCTTGACCTTCATTCCATTATTAAATTATCAGCTATACCAGTGCAGACACTCACCCTCCGGTCTTATCCGCACATGCAGCCAGCAAAGGTAGCAACTTTTTACTGCGTGCATATCCAAAAGTTTGCTAACTTTGCCTCCGTTAAAGCAAAACATGACATTTATGGCGTCTATCTTAGGCATCGGGAACGCATTGACCGACATACTCGCAGTCCTTCCCGACGATACATTTCTGAAAAAATTCCACCTCCCAAGGGGCAGCATGCAACACGTTGACATGGAAACCGGGGACAAAATATGGCAGACCCTCAAGCCGATGGGAGTGCAGCTTGTGGCAGGAGGCTCGGCAGCAAACACCATAACCGGAACAGCCATATTCGGCATGCAGTCAGGTTTCATCGGCAAGGTCGGCGACGATGACCTGGGCCACCTGTTCAAAAGCGACCAGGAGCAATACGGCATCAAGTCCACCCTGCTCAAAGGCGTGCACTCGTCCGGAAGAGCCATGGTGTTCATCACCGCGCCGAACGCGGAAAGGACATTCGCGGTATATCTCGGAGCTGCCCTCGAGCTTGTTCCGGAAGACCTGAAGCCGGAATATTTCCAAGGCTATGATTACTTCCACATAGAAGGATACCTCGTACAGAACCAGGCCCTGATACGCAGCGCCGTCAAGATGGCCAAGGACGCCGGATGCATAATATCAATAGACATGGCTTCATACAATGTAGTGGAGTCGAACGACGCGTTCCTTCATGACATAGTTGAGAAATATGTGGACATCGTATTCGCCAACGAGAGCGAGGCCAAGGCATTCACCAAGCTGGAGCCTCGCGAGGCTCTTGACGAAATCGCACGCCACTGTAAGATAGCAGTAGTGAAAGTCGGCAAAGACGGCTCTATGGTAAAGAGCGGAGACGAATACCATTATATTGAGGCATGGCCGGCCGCGCCGATAGACGCCACAGGAGCCGGTGACACATACGCGGCAGGCTTCCTGTATGCTCACTCGCTCGGAATGCCTCTCAGAGTCTGCGGAGAAGTCGGGTCAATCATAGCCGCAAAAGTAGTGGAAGTCATAGGGACAAAGATTGACATACCGCGCTGGAAAGCGGCCAAGCAGGAAATACGCGAGCTTATCGCAGCCAACACTCCGGAGAAACAGCCATGTTCGGACCTGTAAAGAACATGCTCCGCCGCAGGAGAATCCGCAAATCCGCAAGCGATGTCCCGACAGGGTTCATTCCGCTTGCGGAAAAATCATCCGTCAATGTCGTCATTGATGCAGAAGAACCTGACTTTGACAAGCTCAAAGGGGATATTCTCGCATGGGGCAAAAAGAAAGGGCTTGAAGTAGGCATCTATGTCTTTGATTTCAGAAAACAGGGCAAGGACGGCGTCCCTCATGAAAATGACGGCACGGCAATCCTCAG
>DBLW01000075.1:3268-5544 GCA_002298075.1 Bacteroidales bacterium UBA714
AGCGGCCTGCTCGAAGAAAAGAGCGATGTTTTCATCTCGCTTATCGGCAACAGCTGCCCCACCATAGATTTCCTCTGCAAATGTACTAAGGCACGGTTCAAAATCGGGAGACACGGATACAAAGGACATGCATTCGACATGGTAATGACTCAGGGTGACACACAGGAGCAGGCCGGCCCTGGGGAAATTTTCTCTGCAATCACGGAATTCATCGACAAAATCAGATAACCTGAAACATAATAAAATGAAAAGCATACTCAAGAACATCACAGTCGCCGTAAAAGGCGCATGCATGGGAGCGGCAGACGTCATTCCCGGAGTGTCGGGAGGCACAATAGCATTCATAATGGGTATTTACGACGAATTTGTCGGCTCACTCGCATCCATCAATACGGAAGCTGTAAAACTGCTTCTGAGCGGAAAATTCAAGGCATTCTGGAAGCATATCAACGGCAGCTTCCTGCTCAGCCTGTTCATCGGAATCGGCATAAGCGTAATCTCACTTGCCGGACTGATGCAATATCTGCTCAGCAGCCATCCGATACGCACATGGGCCTTCTTCTTCGGACTCATTGCAGCCTCGTCAATATTCATCCTGCGCGGCATCTCGGACTGGAGAGTCAAGGAAATATGCCTTCTGGCTTTCGGAATCGTGCTCGGAACCGTAATATGCACCCTCTCCCCCACCAGGACACCGGACGGACTGTGGTTCATTTTCATCAGCGGAGCCATAGCGATATGCGCAATGATACTTCCCGGCATCTCCGGCAGCTTCATCCTCCTGATTCTCGGCAAGTACCAATATATGATGTCTGCCATTTCAGGCCTTGTATCAGGTGAGGCGACCGGACACAATCTTCTGATTCTCGGGACATTCGGCATAGGTGCGGTAATCGGCCTGCTCTCTTTCTCAAGATTCCTCCACTGGCTTCTGGCAAAATACAACAAGGAGACTCTAATCGTGCTTGCCGGCTTCATAATCGGTTCACTGGTGAAAGTGTGGCCATGGAGCAACACGGAAGCTATCGTATGCTCGCAGTTCCCTGAAATAGCCCGCATGGCAGAAAATGCGGCAGCACTGTCAGGCCCTGAAGCGGAGGCCGCAAAGAATACCCTTGACATGGCCGTGACCGAATATGCGAAACTGGCAGACCCTCAGACCGGAAGCGCAGTGCTCTTCGCCATAGCAGGTTTCCTGCTCGTCACAATCATAGAGGCTGCAGGCAAATGGGCGACCAAAAACAAGGCGGCAAAAGCATGATGACACCTCAAATTATTCAAGGTCACGGACACAGCGCACCCTGAGAGTGCCTCCCACGGCAGGAACACGATCCGAGTTCATATACATGATTCCGCGCACCTCCGAGCAGGCGAAACGTCCGCCGTTGCCGTATCCCTCCTTGGTACATGAGAAAGTAAGTTCTCCGCCAATCAGTTTCTCGTTAAGCATCATCATCAGCTCCCTCTGGTTCGGAGCCCTCCAAGTCGCGCCACCGTCATCATCTTCATGATAATCGGCACAAGGGACATTGGCATTCAGGGCCACATCGACCGTGTTGTACCTCTGGTTTCCATTGACACGTTCCCCAAGCACATAAGAACTGCTTGTCCGTGACACCTTCAGCTTCTTCGGAGTCTTGTTCTTGTCCAGTTCCAAGAGAGTATGCACCTCTATATATGTGTCAATAGCCGCACGGAGGGAATTTCCATAATAATGCGTCATATCAAACACCCGCCGGGAAGCATCATAAAAATAGGCCTTTTCAACCGGATCATCATCCGGATCCTGCGTCACAGTAGCAAGGTTAACACCAAGGTTACGCACACAGCGGATATTCCAAGGATATCGTCTTCCGCTTCCGCCAGCCCAGTGCACATATACGTTCCTATTATATGAACCACCCTCTTCAGGAAAAAACTTCATATGATCTGAAGATATGAACTGGACCTGGTTATCATTTCCTGAGCCGATGGACCCGTCATATCCCCAGTTATTGTTCTCCATTGCAACCTCATCATTGGGATTCGTATAATACAAACCGTTTGATACAGAGAATATCGGCGTAGCAAGAGAATTCCGGCCGAGCATGATTCGTTCATATTTACCTTCCGCCGGCAAATACCATCTCACCTCATCCGGGCTTATCCGCCCGTCACCGTCAAGGTCCCTGTTGCGGCTCATACACAATGCTGAAGCCTCATAGTATCTGTTGCTTCCGGCATGCGGGTCCTGTTCCCTCGCAGTGCTTGACGGAGCCGTATAATATGCCAAAGCA
>DBLW01000089.1 GCA_002298075.1 Bacteroidales bacterium UBA714
GCAGGAAGAAGCGCCAACAGAGGCTCCTGCATACAGGCATGCCGTTCACGCTACGACCTGACCGACGCATCTGGACGGATGCTTGCCAAGGACAAGGCCCTGCTTTCACTCAAGGACTACAATCTGCGTGACAGGCTTGAAGAACTGGCAGAGGCAGGCATCACCTCCTTCAAGATAGAGGGACGTCTCAAAAACGCGTCATACGTCAAAAATGTGGTCAGGGACTATTCCATCGCCATTGACAGCCTCATCCGGAACCATCCTGAATATCTGCGCGCATCCTTCGGACATGTCAGCGGAGGTTTCACACCGGACACCGGAAAGACATTCAACAGAGGATATACCCAGCTGTTCCTTGACGGAAAAAGAAGCGGGCAATGGAGCTGCATGGACACAGCGAAGTCAATGGGAGAGGAAATCGGTACCATAACATCCCTTAGCCGCGACAAATCACGCATCATCATACGTCCTGTCTCAAACAAAGTTGTCCTGAGCAACGGGGACGGATTCTCGTTCGTATCCGGAAGCGGAACTGTGACTGGATTCCGCGGAGATGTATGCGAAGGAATGTCCGTAAGATGCAAGAGCACGCCGGAACTCTTTGTCGGAGCCAGGCTTTTCCGAAACATCAGCGCAGCATTCGAAAAGGAAATAGAGAGGAACAGCTGCACACGCATGATTGACGTGAATACGCATATCAATTTCTCCAGGAACAACGGAATATGGACAGTGGAAGCGACAGCCGTAACCGAGGACGGCAGAGAGGCTTCCGCCACATTCCTGGCTTCAGACCAGGATGCCGGCAATCCGGAGAAAATGCTGACGATGCTGAAAAACCAGATATGCAAATCCGCTGGCAATTTCAGATTCAGCATGGATGCTTCTAAAGAGTCAGCGACAAACAACGGCCATGAAGGCACTGTTCCGTTCATGACGGCTTCTTTCATGAACTCGATAAGAAGAGGGCTTGCCGAAAAGCTCGGGACCATGCCCTGCATCAGCAGAGAACTCATGCGCAAAGTGCCACAGCCGGATTCAGGCAAACCTTTCCCGAAAGAGGACGCCTCCTACAAATGCAACATCTCAAACAGGCTGGCCAGAGAGATATATGCCCTGTCAGGTGCAAAGACAATAGACAAGGCATACGAACTTTCACACAAGGGAGACGCTGAGCTGATGAGGACGAAATACTGTATACGCCATGAGCTTGGAATCTGTCCGCGGCATCACCGGGCCAAAGACAACGGACCGCTTTTCCTCATAAACAACGGCAGGCGCCTTGTCCTGCATTTTGACTGCAGGAAATGTGAAATGACAGTCAGCGAAGTCACTCCTGATATTCCACGACCTCAAAAGTAAGGTCCACATCCCCGAAATGTCCCACGACATTGCTGTTCGTCTCAAGCCACTTATGGGCCAGCTGCCCTCTCCAGACAATGTCATCCCGAGACCTGAAAGGGAGTTTTATCTCTATTCCATAGCTTTTGGACGCCACACGTACCAAGGCTGTGCAGTTCCAGTCCGTCCATGTGCCTCCGTCATCTTCAGTTATCATAAAGGCACAGTGAGTCATCTGCTCCGTCCATTCCGACACCAGGACAGCATTGAAAGGCTGGGGAATGCCGACCTGGCTTCTTTTGACGACAATCATGAAGTCCGTGACAGTCGGAGTGTAGAGACGCATCTCCGCTTCAGTGGAGGCACAGAAATCCTCGACCGCGCCAGTCCTGACAAAAAACTCTGAAGCTCCGGCAAACCACGGGTCATAATTCCTCTTCATGGTAAAATCCTTCAATATAAGCGATTTGAATTCCCCGGAAGACGCTCCGGTTCTGACAGGCACACCTGCTCCGGAAGGCTTTACGATGATGGTCCCGCCTCCTTCTCCCCATTCCGGATCGTCCCTTCTCAACAGCTCCAGAGTAGTATGTCCGGCATCGGAATTCCTGTTAACAACCCAAACCGGCTCTCTCATTGCAAGCGCCTCATCAACCACCACGGTCTCCACACGGCGGGCCCCGTCATCGTCATAATACAATTTGTAACCTATGTTCTTCTCCGACCCGTCCTCAGGATCGAATGTTATTATCGGCATAGAGTCACCGTCCCAATTCCCGGAAAACGGCCAGTAAATCTGAATATCCGACTCCGTGAGCGCTCCGAGAAACTCGTCCGGGCCCAATTCCAGGCCATCATTTCCTCCCGCGCGCGTCATTGTGCGGACATGGTTCTCTATGAGTTCCCTCAAAGGGACTTCGTATTCATCCCCGCCCTTTGTCAGAGGGTCGCCCACTCCGGAGCCGGGGCTCGCAAAAATCCTGTCCATCGTATATTCCTCATCATACCCGTTGCCGGAAGATGAACACACCGCGTCATGCACCTCAGACACCTGGGATACCTGCAGCGGGATGGACGAGAGTATTCCGGCCACATCTTCCAGGGAAACAGGCAGCCTGTCCTGACCGGACACATGCTTTCCCGGGTCATTGTCAAGAACTTCACATGACAGAGCTGAAACCAGCAGGGCCGCAGATACGGCCAGTTGCAAACAAAACCTTTCCATAATCTTCGTTCATTTAACTGCTGCAAAGTGACGAAGATTTATCCGCGTAACGAAAATGTACGCGGATAAAAACAAAAAATGCCCTCAGAGAGCTGTCCAAGGGCATTTACAAGGCTATATTTTGTTTGATTTTTTATAAAACCTGAACAAATCTCACAAATCTGTCCCGTCCTCCAAGGTCTTTTTCAACTGACACGCCGGCAAATCCGGCATTCCTCATCAGAGCGGCAGTCTCCGGCCCGAGGGCTTCATTGATTTCCACAACCCCGAGTCCGCCGGCCTTGAGCACGGTTCCGGCCCATGAGGCCACGGCACGGTAAAACAGCAGCGGGTCGTCATCCGGCACGAAAAGGGCAAGATGCGGCTCGTGAAGCAGGACATTGTTTCTCATCAAAGGCTTCTCCTTATCCATCACATAAGGAGGATTGCTGACAATAACATCAAACTGCCCCAAGTCTTTTTGCGGGCCTGCAAGCACATCAGCCTTGAAAAACACAGGCGGCAATGCCCCTGACACGGCCATTTCCTCATCAAAAGACTGGGATGAGGCCACAGAAAGCGCACCGGAGGAAATATCCGCGGCAAGAACCTCCGCACCGGGACACTCCAGCGCAAGCGTCCACGCTATGCACCCCGAACCTGTACACAAGTCCAGTACCCTCAACGGCTCTCCGGAATTGCCGGCATCAGCAAGATGACGTGACACCATCCTGCACAAAAGTTCTGTCTCAGGCCGCGGAATCAGCACATCCGGAGTGACCCGGAACTCTCTGCCATAAAAATAAGCCTTTCCCATGACATATTGCAGAGGCTCTCCGGCAGCCATACGGGCAAAAGCCTGACGCGCCCCCAGGACAGATTCCACGGAAACGGCATAATCAGGATATAATATATGGGTATGCTTCCTGACCCCAAGAAGTTCCTCAAGAAAAACAGAGACCATCTCCCTGGCTTCCGCTTCCGGATAAGCCTCAGAGACGGTCCGTCTTCCCTCCTTTATCAGCTCCGTCAGAAGCATCATGAATTTTCAATGACAGAGGTAAGGAAATCAGTCATCGAGAGTCCTGCGGCCCTCACCATCTGAGGAACGAGAGATGCCGACGTCATGCCGGGAATAGTATTCACTTCAAGGAAATAAAGCCCGTCTTCCGCAGCTATATAGTCAACTCTCACAAGTCCGGAGCACCCGAGCTTCTCATAGATTTTCCTTGACACCTCCTGTATATGGTCTCTCAAACTGTCAGGAATCTGAGCCGGACATATTTCCCTGCTGTGCCCTTCATATTTTGCCTGGTAGTCAAAAAATTCATTGTCGGTCACGATTTCGATTACAGGCAGGGCCACATTGGATTTCCCGTCATTATATACGGCACAAGTAAGTTCACGTCCCGTTATGGCAGCCTCGGCGATAAGCATGTTTCCTTCGGCGAAGGCCACCTCAACCGCCTTGTCAAAATCAGCCTCAGACTTCACTTTCGACACACCGAAGCTGCTTCCGCCGTCAGTAGGCTTCACGAACATAGGAAGACCAAGTTTCCTGACAGCATATGCAGCCAGCCCCTCGGTGTTCTCCCCTTTCCTGACGAAAATGTCATCCGCACATTTCACGAAATCCACACCCTTGAGATACCCCTTGCAAGAAAACTTGTCAAAAGTAATGGCAGAAACGAATGCACTGCATCCGCTGTGAGGAACACCGAGCATCTCAAGATAGCCCTGCATCAGGCCGTTCTCACCTGGTGTCCCGTGCTGCATTATATACGCATAGCCGAACTTGACTTTCTCTCCGGCCAGAACAACGGAAAAGTCCGTCTTGTCAATCTCCGGACGCTCATCTTCAGGAATGGCAACCCTTGATGCCCCCCTCAGACGGTAAGCCGCCAAAGTCCAGCGTCCGAACCTTGCGAATATCTCATACACGTCATATTTTTCACCGTCAATCTGCGAGGCTGTGAACTCCCCGCTGCGCAGCGAAACCTCCCACTCTGAAGAGTCGCTGCCATAAATCACTGCTACCGCTCTGTAAACAGACATTTTAACGAATATTAATCAATTTCAAAATCCGAATATTTCCATTTCCTCCTCATCATACTCATCCTCGGCCGTTCCGGAATGGCCAACGTCACCGTCATTGCAATTCAGGTCCACGGAGAAACCGAAAGGGACATCGAAAGCCTCCTTGTCATAGTATCTTTTCAAGGACGGGTCGTTCATCACGCTCTGCATGAAATATCCCCAGATAGGCAGTGCCGAGCCGGCCCCTCCTCCGTCACCTATCCTGCTGAAATGCACCTGCATGTCCTCAAAACCGACCCATGCCCCGGCAGTAATCCTCGGAGTATACCCGATGAACCATCCGTCCGCATTGCTGTTGGTAGTACCTGTCTTGCCGGCCATAGGCCCCTTTAGCCCGAACCTGCTTCTCAGACCATATCCAGTACCACCGTTGACTACACCCTGCATCAGGTCCGCCATGAGATAGGCCGTATGCTCACCGAGAGCCTCATGCTTAGATGTCGAGAACTCAGCAAGCACATTGCCCATATTGTCCTCGATGCGTGTAACGAACAAAGGCGAGACATGCACACCCTTTGACGGGAATGTGTTGTATGCAGCTACCATCTCATACAGAGATATGTTGGCAGCACCCACGCAAAGAGGCGGAACAGGGTCAAGATAGCATCCTATGCCCATTTTCCTCATCATCTCCACCATGGCATCCGGGCCGAACTGCTTCATCAGATAGGCTGAAATGTTGTTCGAACTCTTCGCAAGTCCCCACCTGAGAGTCACCATGTTGCCGATATACTCGTCACGGTCGGTACTCTTCGGAGTCCATACCTTGTCCGGGGCAATGATGAATGTCTGCGGCACATTCGCCACCCTGTCGCACGGGGACATGCCCTCCTGCATTGCAAGGGTATACAGGAACGGCTTTATAGTCGAGCCGACCTGGCGCTTGCTCTGGCGTGCATTGTCGTATTGGAAATTCTTGAAGTCCGGACCTCCGACATAAGCCTTTATCCGGCCGGTCACTGGCTCCATCGCAATGAATGATGCCCTGACAAAAGCCTTGTAATAGCGTATGGAATCGTCAGGTGTCATCAGAGTGTCAACATACCCCTTGCCGTTCCACGAGAAGACCCTCATTTTCACAGGCTGCGAGAAACTTTTCGATATCTGCGACTCGGACATTCCTTCCGCCTTCATCTTCCGGTAGCGGTCGCTGTCACGGCGCGCCCTCTTCATTATCCCCTCTATGGTCTTCCTGTCAACCTCATTCGAAAACGGCCTGTTGTTCTTCCAGCGCAGTTCGCGGTCAAAGCGTTGCTGCAGGTCCTTTCCTACCTGACGCACAACAGCCTGCTCGGCATATTTCTGCATCTTGGGATTGATTGTGGTATATATCCTGAGTCCGTCACGGTATATGTCGTAATGCGAACCATCCGGCTTGAGATTCTTGTTGAGCCAGCCGTACAGGGCGTCATCGGCCCAAAGGAGCGAATCTACGACATAATCCTCATACTGGCTGTAGGAAGAACGCTTAGGCTCCTTTGCCGTCATCGTCCTTCTGAGCATGTCGCGGAAATAAAGTCCTGAACCGGCTGTATGGTCCTGTATCTGGTATGAAAGCTCTATAGGAATCAGGCTGATGGAATCGCGCTGTGTTTCAGTAAGATATCCGGCCTTTTCCATCTGAGATATGACGAAATTCCTCCTTGAGAGAGACTTCTCCGGATTAAGAGCAGGATTATACCTCGTAGGCTTGTTGACCATTCCCACAAGCGTGGCGCTCTCCTCGACCGTCAGGTCCGCAGGACTCTTGGCAAAGAACGTCTGGGCGGCTGCCTTTATTCCATAAGCGTTGCTGCCGAAAAACACCTGGTTCATGTACATGGTCATGATTTCGTCCTTGGTGTAATTGCGCTCAAGCTTCACGGCCGTAATCCATTCCTTGAGCTTTATCCAAACCATCTTGACCTTTGACACCCCGGGTATCCTGCTGCTCACATCTGCCCTCGGGTAGAGGGTCTTGGCAAGCTGCTGGGTTATCGTGCTTCCTCCTCCCTGGCTGGAATCCCCTCCGAGCAAAGTCTTGAACAGAACCCTTCCGAGACTCTTGAAATCAATCCCGGAATGCTTGAAGAACCTGACATCCTCTGTGGCAACCGCAGCATACACAAGATTCGGAGACAGCTCGTCATAACGTACATAAGAACGGTTCTCGATATGGAATGTTGACAATATGGTCCTGCCGTCATCGGCTATAACCTGTGTGGCGAGCTTGCTGTCAGGGCTTTCAAGCTCCTCGAACGAAGGAATGTCCGCAAAAGCCCATACAAGCCCTATAAGAAGCATGAATGAAGCCACCGGAACCGTAAACAATATCCAGAACCACTTGATTATCTTATGTTTCATATTGTCAGTCATAAAACTTTGATTTGAATTGTTACGAAACTTTGCCGGCATTTCCGGCACAAGCCCTGCAGACACCCGCAAAGCAGGCTATTTTACATACAGGCCGACAAAATTAGCAACAAAATTTGGAAAATTGCCCCGTTTGTCCCTTACTTTGCATTTTCTTTTTGATTATAAGGGAAGTGCTGCTGACTCAGAGCGGTTCCCATGGAGATATAAAGCATATGGAGGGGAAAAATTTAGTAATCGTCGAGTCTCCGGCAAAAGCCGGGACAATCCAGAAATTTCTCGGCAAAGATTTCATAGTAAAATCAAGCTTCGGACATATAAGGGACCTGAACGACAGCGGCCTGAGCATTGATGTCGAAAACGGCTTCAAGCCTGAGTATGTGATACCGTCAGACAAGAAGAAAGTCGTATCAGAACTCAAGAAAGCGGCGAAGGAAGCGTCCACAGTATGGCTTGCATCCGATGAGGACCGTGAGGGAGAGGCCATATCATGGCACCTGTCCGAGACGCTCGGTCTGGATATGGAAAGGACAAAAAGAATTGTTTTCCACGAGATTACCAAATCCGCAATCCTGAATGCGATAGAGAATCCGAGGCAGATTGACATGTCGCTTGTGGATGCGCAGCAGGCGCGCCGCGTCCTGGACCGCCTCGTAGGATTCGAGCTTTCTCCGGTGCTGTGGAGAAAGATACAGCCGAAGCTTTCGGCCGGACGCGTACAGTCAGTCGCCCTGCGCCTTGTCGTTGACAGGGAAAGGGAGATTCTGGCTTTCCGCAGCGAGCAGTATTATAAGGTAAGCGCTATTTTCCACCCGGAAGGAACTCCGGAAGGCACACTTGTAAAGGCACATCTGGACAGGAAGTTCCCGGACATTGACTCAGCCAAGGATTTCCTTGAAAGATGCATCGGAGCCAGGTTTTCGATATCCGACATAGAAAAGAAAGAGGGTTCAAAGACTCCTGCGGCACCTTTCACCACATCAACCCTCCAGCAGGAGGCCGCCAGGAAGCTGAGACTGTCCGTCAGCCAGACCATGAGCATCGCACAGAAGCTTTATGAGCATGGTCTCATAACCTATATGCGTACCGACTCGACAAACCTCTCCTCTTTGGCCATACATGCAGCCAAGGAGTTCATCTGCGGACATTTCGGGGAAGAATACTCCAAGACAAGGCAGTACAAGACCAAGGCCAAGGGAGCGCAGGAAGCCCACGAGGCGATAAGGCCGACATATATCGGAAACACCTCCATCGAAGGAACCGCACAGGAACAGAGGCTGTACGAGCTCATCTGGAAGCGCACAGTGGCATCCCAGATGTCTGATGCGCGCATCCTCAAGACAGACATAAAGGTATCAAGCGACAAGGGAGACGAGAAATTTGACGTCCAGGCAAGCCAGGTGCTTTTCGACGGCTTCCTGAAACTTTATATCGAAAGCACGGACGATCCTCAGCAGGACGACGAGGCGGTAATGCTGCCGGAGATGCACATAGGCGACGTGATGACAGAGAACGGAATCTCGGCCGAATGCAAATTCACATCAGCCCCGTCAAGATACTCGGAGGCAACACTCGTGAAAAAACTCGAGGAACTGGGAATCGGCCGCCCTTCAACTTATGCGCCTACCATCTCGACACTGACAAAGGGCAGAGGATATATAGTAAAAGGGGACAAGCCAGGAGAAAAGCATAATGTCACCAATCTCATGCTCAGGAACGGGACCATCTCGTCCTCATCCGTCACGGAGACCACCGGTGCGGAAAAAGGCAAGCTGCTTCCGCAGGACATAGGAATGATAGTGACTGACTATCTCGTTAAGAATTTCGGCAGCATCCTCGACTACGGATTCACCGCTAACGTTGAAAAAGATTTCGACAAAATCGCCGAGGGCGACATGCCTTGGAACAATGTCATAAGCGAATTTTACGGCCCTTTCCACGGAAAGATACAGGAGACCCTGAGCAACCAGGAATACAGCCACGTCAGCAGAGAACTTGGCGTTGACCCGAAAGACGGGAAGACCCTCACGGCAAAATACGGAAAATACGGGCCTTACATCCAGAAAGGGGACGGCGAGGACAAGACATATGCCAACCTGGCTCCGAACCAGCTAATCGAGAGCATCACGCTTGAAGAGGCCCTTAAACTGTTTGAGCTGCCACGCACAGTAGGGCAATACGGAGGAATCGACATAATCTGCACCAAGGGCCGCTTCGGTCCGTACATCAAATACGGTGACAAGAACATTTCCCTTCCGCGAGGAACCGACCCGCTGAAAGTTGACCT